>JANQKO010000532.1 GCA_028281075.1 Alphaproteobacteria bacterium
AATGGCGAGCGTATAGCCCTCCATCGGAAAAGAGAAACGGCTCTCCTGTGGCCCGAAGCGCTTGAGAACGGCGAGGAACGACCCCGCGCCGGCCTTGGCGGTCGCCTCGAGCAGCGCGCAGAGCCCTTGTTTCGAGCCGTCCAGGGGAAAGACGCACTGGAACTGGGCAAAGCCCCTGCGCCCATAGATCCGGTTCCAGTCGAGGATTGCATCGAGCGGATAGAAGTAACTGTCCCAATCGACGAGTTTCCGGCCGGCCTTGCGCGCGCCCGCGTGGTAGTAGAGGGCGTTGAAGGCCCGGACGCCGAGCCGGTTGAGGGCGAACGTCGGAACGTCGAGGGGAACCGTCAGCTTGCGCTTCGCCGGCGTGGCGAAGGGCTGACGGGCCCGATCCCGCGGGAGATCGGCAACGACCGCGTGCTCACCCAGCATGACAAGCGACCGCCCGAGATTCCGGCCGGTCGCGAGGCAATCGATCCACGCCACCGAATAGGTCGCGTCCAGAGCTTGCTCGAAAGCCGTCATCGCCGCTTCGAGGTTTGGCGCCGGGACGGTCGTCTGGCGAATCCAGCCGGTCTCGACGCGGCGCAGACGGATCGCCGCGCGCAGGATGATCCCGCTCAACCCCATGCTCCCCAGGGTGTGTTCGAAGAGATCGAGGTTCTCGCTCGCCGAGCAACGCCGGATCTCGCCGTCAGCGCCCATGACCTCAATCCAGTCGACGCAGGCCCGGAAACTGCCGTCTTTGTGGTGGTTCTTGCCGTGTATGTCGGCCGCGATCATGCCGCCAAGCGTCACCAACTTCGTGCCCGGCGTCACCATCGGAAACCAGCCTCGGGGCAGGAACGTCGTGATGATATCGCCAAGGATCACGCCAGCTTCGGCGGTCAGCAGCCCTGCCGCCGGATCGAATGCCAGCAGGCGGTTCAAATGCCGCATCGCGATCGTCGCGGACGGGTTGATTGCACTGTCGCCGTAGGCCCTGCCATTTCCGCGCGCAATCACGCTCGCCTGCGATTGAACAAGCACCCGGAGCGCCGCCACGTCGCGAGGCGCATGCACCCGCGCGTCAACGACGGGATATCGCCCCCACCCCGACAGCTTCATGACGCGGCCTTCAATCGCCGGTCCGTGAACACGAAACGCCGGTCCAGATTGTATTTGACCACATAGCCGATCGTCAGCCCGATGACGGCACCGAGCTCGCGCATCACGTCGGTGTGCCAGATCAGCCAGAAGGCCGTCTCGGTGCCCCAGAAGACCGCGGTGGTGACAACACCCATCGCCGTATAGAGCGAGAACTTGTGACCATGGTTCCTGAGGCCGGTTTCCCGATCATGGAAAATCCAGCGCTTGTCCAGCAGGTACTTGACGAACAGTCCGACAATGGTCCCCGCGCCGACGGCGACCGCGAAGACGGCGCCCGTGTCGCCGAGCGGCAGGACGGCACGCTGCGTCGCGAGATTGGCCAGCGTCGCGATGACCGCGAATGCCGAATAGCGCAGAACGAGGGTCTGCCGGGTCAAGGCAGCGCGCCCACCAGAACGAAAGCCAGAATGATCGCGAGGCAGATCTGGCTGATCCGGTCCTTGGCCGCGTAGACGACCGGATCGTCATGCATGTGACCTCGGTGGGCCACCATGACCGTGCGGGTGATCCAGTAGAGAAGCACGGCGCAGACGCCCCAGAGCACCTCGGGATGGGCGTAGAGTTCCACGACGGCGGGTGAGTTAATGTACAGCGCCAGCACCAGCACGGAGACATAGCCCGCGCCGATTGCGATCATCGAGATGATCGGCAGGTCGTCGACATGGTAGGCCCTGCCGCCCGCCGTCAGCGTGCCGCGCTCGGCGCCGTCGATCAGCTCGGCCTGCCGCTTGATCGCAGCCAGCGACAGAAACAGGAAAATCGAGAAGGCGAGCAGCCAGGCCGAGAACGGGATTTCCGTGGCGACACCTCCGGCGACGATCCGCAGGGTGTAGAGACCCGCGAGAGCGCAGATATCGATGACCAGCCGTCGTTTCAGATACAGCGAATAGGCGCTGGTCAGCAAATAGTAGCAAGCCATCACCAGCAGGAAGTCCCAGCCGGTGTTCATCGCCAGGACCGCGCCCAGCAGGATCAGCCCCGCCGCCATCCACGTTCCATGTACGATCGGAATACTGCCCGAGGCGAAGGGCCGGTTCCGCTTGCGCGGATGCGTCCGGTCGGCCGAAAGATCAAGCAGATCGTTCAGGACATAGACGCTGGAGGCCACCAGGCTGAAGCAGACGAACGCCAACAGCGACAGGAGAAACGTTGGCGGATCGAGTTGATGCGCCGCCAGCATGGGCAAGAAGACAAGCATGTTCTTGAGCCATTGATGCGACCGCAATGCCTTGACATAAGGCATGATGGAGTGCGCCTCGGTTGCCAAATGCTCCACATTGTCGCAAACACGCTCCGCTTCCCGACGCAAAGCCCCGGACGCGTTCACGGTAATGGCCTTGGCCGCGCGTTGCCAGACCGGCAGATCCGCTGAACTATCGCCCATATAGGCGAAGGCCTTGTTCCCGAAGCGCTGTTCGAGAAATGCCGCCTTCTTTTCCCCTTTGAGATTCAGGCCGCCATTGGAGCCATGCACCTCGTCAAACAGACCGACATGATCCGCGATGGCTTGAGCAAGCACCTGATCGCTCGCCGTCACGAGGGCCGCGCACCCGCCGGCGCCGCGCCACGTCTCGATATAGGAGATGACCTGCTCGTCGTAAGGCAGCGTCGAGGCATCGACGGCAGCGGTCTCCGCCAGGTGGCGCTTCAGGGCCGCCCGTCCACGCGCCAACGCCGCCACCGAGAAAAACGGGCGGCGCCAGTCACGACCGAACGCCGACCAGAAGCTCTCGTACAGCATGTCGCTGCGCAACAGGGTCCCATCGAGATCGACGACGAGGACTTTCCGGTTCTCAAAAGACAAGGATACGCCGCCCCCAACTACAGCGTTCAATTATGGCTGTGAATCATGGTGTTTCTATTCCAGCAGATAGGGTTTTGGCGCCATCATTTGTCGGCATCGCCGAAAAGCCGAAGCCTCTCGGTGTCCCTGTCCAGGAACACCGTTCAGTGTATTTCGCTTCCCGTCATCGCACTCGGCCGCGCCGCGCACCGCAACCATTTCTTCATGACGGCGCCGACCAGCGACCAACCTGCCTGCACCCGCCCACGCGACGTAAGGCGCGTGGGCGGGTGGAAGTCAATCGCCGTGCCGGCTAGCTCTCCCAGCGCATGGCCGAGACCTCGTTGATGAAGGCAGGCCAGTTGTTCCAGAGGCCGGTCAGGCCCTTCTTGGCGACGCCCAGCTTCGACAGCTCGTACATGAAGCCGTTGACCGCGTCCTCCGCCAGCTTGCGCTGCGCGGCCTGCAGATACCTGGTCTGCGCCTCGACCGTGGTGGCGCTGTCGGCCTTGGCCAGGATCTCGCGGAATTCCGGGCTGTCGTAGTTGAAGTAGTAGTTCTCGCGCGCGTAGATGCCCAGGTCCATGGGCTCGACATGGCTGATGATGGTCAGGTCGTACTGCTTGTTCTTGTAGACCTGATCGAGCCAGACCGGCCATTCGACATTCTCGATCCGCGCCGTGATGCCGACCTTGCCGAGCATGTCGGCGACGACCTCGCCGCCACGCCGGGCATAGGACGGCGGCGGCAGCTTCAGCGACAGCTCGAGCCCATCACCGTACCCGGCCTCGGCCAGCAGTGCCCGGGCCTTGTCCGGATCGTAGGCCGACATGGCGGTCAGGTCGACATAGGCCGGATGATGCGGGGCGAAATGCGTGCCGATCGGCGTGCCGTAGCCGCCCGACGCGCCCTCGATCACGGCCTCGCGGTCGATGGCGTGCATGATCGCCCGGCGCACGCGCACGTCCGACAGCGCCTCGCCGCCATTGTTCATGGCCAGGATGGTCTCGCCCTCGGTCGTCCCCCGCAGCGCGTTGAAGTCCGGATGGCTCTCGAACTGGGCGAACATCTCGGACGCGCTCAACGCCGGCATGTAGTCCAGGTCGCCGGCCAGTAGCGCCGCGACCTGCGCCGCCGAATCGTTGATGAAGCGGAAGGTCGCCCGCTCGATCTGCACGTCGGCGGCGTCGCGATGGCCGGCGAACTTGACCATGGTCACCGAGTCGCCCTTGACCCACTTCTCGAACTTGTAGGGGCCGGTACCGACCGGGTTGGTCTCGTTCGTGGCCGCCGTCTCCGGCGCGACGATGGCCGATACGGCCTGGGCCAGGTCGAAGGTCAGAAGGCTGTAGGGCGCGTCCAGCGTGATCTGCACGGTGTGCGGGTCCGGCGCCGCGATCGACACCATCTTCTCGAACGTCGCCTTGCGCTTGTTCTTGCTGTCGGGACCCTTGTTGCGCTCGAAGGTGAACAGCACGTCCTCGGCGTCGAAGGCGCTGCCGTCATGGAAGGTCACCCCCTTGGCCAGCTTGAAGGTATAGCTCAGCCCGTCGTCCGAGATCGTCCAGCTCTCGGCCAGCATGGGATGCACCTTGCCGGTATTGTCGAGCTTGGTCAGCGTCTCGAAGATGTTGTAGGTCGTGACCTGGCTGATCGCGGCCGCCGCGCCCGTGGTCGGGTCCAGCGCCGGCGGCTCCAGCCGCATGCCGATGGTCACGGTCTTGCCGGCGGCCTGCGCCGCGATCGGCAGCGCGAATGCCGCGGCCACCGCCGCGGTCATGAGAAAACGCCGCATTGTCCTAGTCCTCCCTATGACGCCGGCCGTCTCACCCGGCATGGACGGTTCGATAGCTGGGAATGTCCCCCAAATCCTCGGCCGCGTAAACCGCCCGGGCGACGGCGCGGGCGACGCAGTCGGCGGCGATCATGCCGATGCGCGCGATCTCGCCGTCGGCCCGCGATCCCAACGGCCGCGCGCCCGTCGCCAGCACGAACAGGCAGTCGCCGTCGAAGGGCGTGTGCACCGGCCGGATGGCGCGGGCCAGGCCGTCATGGGCCATCACCGCGACCCGCGCCGCCTCGGCCTTGCTCAGCTCGGCGTTCACGGCCACGGCGCCGATCGTGGTATGCGCCTGCAGGCGCGCGTCCGCCGGCATGTCGGCATCGGCCGGCCCGTAGCCGGCGGGCGGCCGCCGGCCGCCGAACTCGCCGTTCTGCTCCAGCGGCCAGGCCCAGAAGGCATCGCAGCCCGGCATCACCACCGAGCCCGTGGGATTGGCCGCGATCAGCGCGCCCACGGCCAGGCCGTCGTCGTCCACGGCCGACGCGCTGCCGAGGCCGCCCTTCAGGTTGCCGGCCCGCGCGCCCAGGCCGGCGCCGGCGTTGCCGAGCGCGAATTCGACGTCCGCCGCCTCGGCCGCCCGGCGGCCGAGGTCGCGGTAAGGCGGATCGCCGCCCCAGTCCTTGTCGCCGCCGCTCGCCATGTCGAACAGGATCGCGGCCGGCACGATCGGCATGTGCCAGGGACCGATCGCGAAGCCGCGCCGGCGCGCCGCCAGCCATCCGACCACGCCGTCGCCGGCGGCCAGCCCGAACACGGACCCGCCGCTCAGCACGACGGCGTCGACCCGGTCGACCATGTTGTCGGCGCGCAGCAGCTCGGTCTCGCGCGTGCCCGGCGCGCCGCCGCGCACGTCGACCGCCGCCACCACGCGCGCGTCGGGCAGCAGCACCGTGCTGCCGGTGCGCGCCGCCCGGTCCTCGGCATTGCCGACCCGGATGCCGGCCACGTCGGAGATCAGGTTGCGCGGACCGGGCCGGATCATGTCGCGATCCCCACATCGGCGCCGGGGCGCAGGTCCAGCAGATCGACGGCGCGGCCCCGGTTGACGGCGATCTCGGCGAGACCGTTGGCGTTTTCATACCAGAAGGCCGTGCCCACGGGCACGTCCGAGAAGGTCCGCGCCCGCGGCAGCCGCCGGCCGGCCACCTGCAGCGGCGCGTCCGGCGGCACCACATCAGCGCGCAGGCCGGTCATGGCGTTGCCGAAGCGGTCGATATAGACGACTTCCGCCAGATCGTCCGGCCAGTCCGGCCGGTCCAGGCCCGCGGCCGGCCGCGGCGTCCGGTCCGGCGTCCGGCCCAGCGCCAGCCGGGCCGCGGTCGGCGCGAACAGGTCACGGCCGTGGAACGACGCCGACAGGCGGTCCGGCCGCCAGTCGACCGGCCACCAGCGGACCGCGCCGGCGCGCCGCGCGACCAGGGCGAAGAGGCCGTTTTCGGGACCGACATACCAGCGGCCGTCGGCCAGAACCATGGCCGGCAGACGGTCGCCGCCGACGCCGGGGTCGACGACGCAGAGGAAGACGGCGCCGGCCGGAAACCCGGCCGCGTAGGCCGACAGCAGATAGGCGGCGGCGCGGGGATCGTGCGTCGGCGCGTCGGCGAACAGGTCGATCACCGGCCGGCCGGGTGCCTCGGCCTGCAGCACCGCCTTCATCTGGCCCACATAGGGGCCTTCCAGGCCGAAATCGGTGAACAGGACGATCATGCCGCCTCAGGCCAGCGCCTTCCGCTTGCGCCGCAGCTCGCGGCCGAGCGCCCGGACCTCACCCGCCGCCCGGCTGCCGTCTCGGTGTCGACGGCGGTGTGCAGCTTCCAGCTCTCGGCCGTCTCGAAGGCAGACCCGTCGCCATCGGCCCGCCGTTCCCGGCGCAGGCCATACCACATGCCCAGGCTCCGCTGCGGATCGGTGTCGATCAGCCCGACCCGCCGGCCGCCATCGGCCCAGGCCACCGCCAGATGCGTCGCGATGGTCGTCTTGCCGGCGCCGCCCTTCTGCTGCGCGACGGCGATGATCCGCGCCGCCATGCCCCGCACCCCCACGTGAACCGCCGTGCTGCCGCCGGCCGATGCTGCTTTGCAGCATGCCGCTTCGGCGGCGCGGCGGTCAAGCGCCGGCGACGGCGATCATGAACAGGCGGCGGAAGGGAAACAGCGTGCGGCCGTCGGATCGCGGCGGATAGGCCGCGGCGACGCGGGCGGCGTAATCGGCCTCGAAGCCGGCGCGCTCGGCCGCCGGCAGCGCGTCGAGCAGCGGCTTCAGCGCCGAGCCGCGGGTGAACGCGACCACCGGATTGTCGCCTTCCAGCACCTGGATATACTCGACCTCCCAGATGTCGAGGGCGGCACAGTGCGGCCGCAGGATGTCGTAGTAGACCGCCGGCGCGGCCACGGGCGCGGCCCGCAACAGCGGCCGCAGCGTGCCGGCCCAGGGCCCGGCCTCGGCGGCGGCGACCATCTCGGTATGCGACGGCGCGCCATGGTTGCGCGGCATCTGCACCGCCAACACCCCGCCCGGCGCCAGCAGGCCGAGCAGGCGCGGAAACAGCCCGGCATGGTCGTCGAGCCAGTGCAGGGCGGCGTTGCTGTAGATCACGTCGGCCGGCGCATCAGGCCGCCAGTCGGCGATGCCGACGCGCGCGAACCGGACGTCGGGCAGCTTTTCCGTCGCCTTGGCCAGCATCTCCGGCGAGGTATCGATCCCGGTCAGATCGGCCTCGGGCCAGCGCGCGCGCAGCAGCGCCGTGACATTGCCCGGTCCGCAGCCGAGGTCGTGGACCATGGCCGGCCGCTCGGCCGGCACGCGCGCCAGCAGCTCGGCCGCCGGCCGCAGCCGCAGGTCGGCGAAGCGCAGATAGGTCTCGGGATCCCAGGTCATGGCCCGCGATTGTGGCGCCTGCCGCGGGGCCGATCAATCCTCGGAGAACAGGCGTTCCCAGATCGGCCGCTTCCCGGCGCCGGCGGCGACGCCGGTTTCGCCGGCCCTGGCCCAGGCCTCCCGGCGTTCCAGCTCTTCCACCGTCGGACCGGCCGCGCGCCGTCCGCCCGGATCGGGCACGTCATAGCATTCCACGTCGCCAAGGGTGTTGTAGCAATAGACCGGCGGCGGCGCGGCGGCGGGCCGCCGGTCGCAGATCGCTTCGCCGAACAGCAGGTTCTTGGCCGCGCAGTCGGCCTCGGCATAGGCCGACAGGGTCTCGTCGACCACGCTTTCGACCAGCATCGAGGTGCAGCCGGTGGCGGCGAGCGGCACGAGCAGGGCGAAAGCGGACAGGCGACGCCAGGACATCGCGACGGGCTCCGGGACTGGGGAAAACGGCCGACAACGGGGCTATTCTGCGGTTCCGGGCCTAACGGCTCGTTAACCCGCGTGGCGTGTTAACCCGCCTGGCGTGCAGGAACCGCGACCGGCGCCGCGGCGCCCGGCAGGTGGATGCGGAAGGTTGTGCCGCCGGCGTCGCTTTTCGCCAGCGCCAGATCGCCGCCATGCGCCTGCACCAGCTCGCGGGCGATCACCAGGCCCAGGCCGATGCCGCCGGCCCGGGCCGAGCCGGCGAAGGGCTGAAACAGGTTTTCCTTCGACTTCTCCGGCAGTCCCGGCCCGGTGTCCGCGACCTCGACGGCGACATCGGCGCCGTCGGTCCCGGCCCGGATACGGACCTCGCCCGGCGCCCGCATGGCCTCGACGGCATTGCGGCCGAGATTGAGCAGCACCCGGAACAGTTGCTCGCGGTCGGCGTCGACGGCGAAGTCATCGCGCACCTCGTTACACCACCGCACGCGGCCGTCCGGCGGCAGCCCGACATGCGCGGCGACGTCGTCGATCAGCTCGGCCAGCATGAAGGGCTGCCGGTTGGGCGGGCTTTCCTCGGCCCGGCCGAAATTCAGGGTCTGCGTGCAGAGGCCGATGGCCCGGTCGATGGCGCCGATCAGCGTCGGCGTCACCCGGCGGACTTCCGGATCGTCGCTGCCGCTCAACCGGTCCGAGACCAGATGCGCGGTCGCCAGGATGTTGCGCAGATCGTGGTTGATCTTGCTGACGGCCGAGCCGAGCGCCGCCAGCCGGGTCTTTTGCTTCAGCGCCGCCCTGAGATCGCCCTGCATGGTCGCCAGCTCGCGCTCGGCCGTGCCGATCTCGTCGCCGCGGGCGCTGCGGGCGATGACGCTGCTGCCCGCCTCCGGCGCCTTGCGGAACGCCACCATGCTCTCGGTGATCCGGCGCATCGGCCGCACCATCAGGATATGCAGCGACAAATAGACCAGCGAGGCCGTCAGCAGCGAGATCACGATCGACAGGTTCAGGATATTCACCGAATAGGCGAGCATGGCCGCGCGCAGCGGCGCCTCGTCCATCACCACCTCGATGAAGCCCGCGCCGTCCGGCACGTGGCCGACGACACGGATCACCCGGTCGCCGCGCAGCAGGGCGTCGAAGGCATCGACGATCAGGCCGACCGGCGCGGCGCCGCGCATGTCGAAGGTGGCGTCGATCGTCGGCGGCATTTCCTCGCCCAGCATCAGGGTGCGGAATTCGGGCCGCTTCAGCACGATCATGTGCACATCGGCGTTCTTCAACAGCTCGCCCTCGAGCTCGGCGCTGACCATGTAGTCCGGTGTCGCCTTCAGGGCGAGCGAGGCGAGAAAGGCGGAATTGAGCTGGGCATCGAGAAAGGTCATGCGGAAGCGCGCGATCGACGGCACGTAGATCAGCACCTCGCTCAGCATGACGAAGAAGATCGTCAACACCAGCAGCCGCGACGACAGGCCGGTGGTCCATGACGGCAACGCGCGGCGCTCCCCATTCATGCCACGAGCATAGCCTAAAAAGGCTGTCGGATTAAGGCCTTAAGCCTTTAGCCGGTAACCGGGGCAAAAGTCCGGGCGGTTTGTCATCGTCCCCGGACCACGGTCATGCCGGCCCGCGCGACCGTGAAGAAAGCGCCCAAGACCCGCCCCCAATTGTCATGCCGGCGGCGGCCGGCATCCATGGGCTTGGCCACCCGTCGAACGACAACGTCTTCGGGTTCCCGGCACCGGCAACGGTCTCCCGCCAAGGTCATGCTGGCGGAGCCTGCCCCGGCGCAGGCCGGGGGCGGCTATTCATAGGCACCCGACCGCAGGCACGGCGCTTACCGGCAAAGCACATGGATGCCGGCC
>JANQKO010000556.1 GCA_028281075.1 Alphaproteobacteria bacterium
CGCCGGCAGCGGCAGGTCGAACACGGCCTCGCCGTCGGCGTCGACGCCGCTGGCGCCGAAGCCGCCATCCGCGTGGCCGCGCGCGCCGAGATAGATCCGCCGGCGGGTCGCCGCGCGCGCCGGGCCCGTCAGCAGCGGTCCGGCGAAGGCGCCCGCGAGGAGCCCCAGCGCGCGCCGCCGGTCAATCGCCGTCCAGCGCATTGAAGCCCACCCCGAGTCCGAGCGCGGTCGCCATGCGGGTCTTGACGATCTGCGTCAGCGCGGCGACCTGCGTCTTCAGCTTTTCGGCCCTGGGCCGCGTGGCCGGGTCCTTGACGGCGTCGCCGAGCGGGACCTCGATCGAGCGCGCGTTGGCGATCGTCAGGTCGAAGGCCTTTTGCATCAGTGGATCGAGCTTGGCGTCGCCACCATGTGCTCTCACCAGATCGCCCAGGCCGGGTCCGCCGTCGCCGAGATAGAGCGCCCGCAGTGCCCGCAGGTTGACGACGATGTTGCGCAGCGCGCGGTCGCTCAGCCGGGATTCGGCCGCGCGCGGCCGGGCCGCGTCGATCGACCCGCCGACGACGGGCGTCAGCTTCACGTCCGCGATGCGCTGCAGGCCGCCGTGGAAGTCCTTGAAGAAGGCGAGCGTCGCGTCCTGGTGCGTGCCGTAGTAGGGATTGTCCGGTCCCGGTGCCGCCACCGTGCGCGTGAACGCGGCATCCCCGTCCCGCCAGTCGGCGAGAATGCCGGCGGCCATGCGCCGCATGTTGCCCGAGACGGCGGCCAGCACGTCGCAGCGATGGCCCGTGCCGTCCCAGGCGGTCGCGGCCGCGCCGTAGAGCAGATGCTCGGCCGCCGGCAGGCCCTGGGCCGCGACGCTGGCCTTTCCGAAGCGGTCGGGCGCCAGCGCGGCGTCGTCGCCGGCGGCCACCAGTTCCGACACCACGCCGCCGACCTTGCCGCGCGACTGGGGCCAGAAATAGAAGCGGTAGCCGCGCATGAGCAGGTCGACCGGCCCGAACTGCAGGTGCTGCACGGCCATCCAGGCATCCATGGTGTCGTGGTAGCGCGCGCGCACCGGGTCGAGGCCGGCCGCGCCGGGATCGGCGCAGAAGGCGGCCACAGCGTCGTCGAACGCGCCGGTGTCGTCCACGAGGCGCCGATAGCGCGGCAGGACGTGGTTCTCGACCAGCGCGGCGTTGACGCGGGCATAGGCGTCGGGCGGGATGCCGTCCTGGCCCAGGCCCGGCGTGGCGCCGGTCAGCAGGAATATCGAGACGACGGCGGCGGCAAGGCGATGGGGCATGGGCGGTCCGGTCGGTCGGTCAGAGTGAGTTCAGGAACGCGAGCAGGGCGTCCCGTTCGGATTTCGTCATATCGACGACCTGCCGCCTGGACGCTTCGGCTTCGCCGCCATGCCAGAGGATGGCCTCCAGCAGGTTGCGCGCGCGGCCGTCGTGCAGAAAGAAGGTGTGGCCGTTCACCGTCTCGGTCAGGCCGATGCCCCAGAGCGGCGGCGTCCGCCATTCCCGGCCCGACGCCGCGCCTTCGGGCCGTCCGTCGGCCAGGCCCTCGCCCATGTCGTGCAGCAGCAGGTTGGTGTAGGGCCAGATCAACTGGAACGACTGTTCCCGGCCGATCGAGTCCCGGCGGGTGACGAACTTCGGCGTGTGGCAGGCGGCGCAGCCGGATTTGTAGAACAGCCGCTTACCGGCCAGCACCGTCGGATCGTCGATGTCGCGCCGGGCCGGCACGGCCAGATTGCGGCTGTAGAAGACCAGCGTGTCGAACATCTCGGCCGTCGCCTCGATCGTCTGCCGGTCCGAAACCCCGCCATGCGGCGCGGCGCGGCAATCCGCCTGGACCGGCGTGCAATCGCCATAGGGTGGGGGGTAGAGCGGCGTCGAGATGCCGATATCGCCGCGGAAGGCGCTTGCCGCCTGCTGCGACACGGTCGGCTGTCCGGCCTTCCAGCCGAACCGGCCGAGCATGACCTTGCCGTGCTCGTCGCTCCAGGCGCGGCTGGCCCGGCCCGAGATACCGTCACCGTCGGCATCGTCGGGGTCGGCGCCGGCCAGGATGTCCGCTTCCGCGATCGCCTCCAGCAGGCCCAGGCCGATCATCGGCGGGGCCACGCGCGGCGACAGCATGACGTCGGGATGCGCCGGTCCGTGGTTGAGGTCGGCGAGGCCGTAGGTGGGCTTGCGCAGGGTGACGACCTCGCCGTCGGCGAGCGTCACCGGGACATCCTCGTAGACGATCGACATCCTGCCCTCGGCCAGCAGCCCCTGGACCGAGAAATTCTGTAGCTGGCCGCCATAGGTCGACTCCGGGATGACCGACCGGCGGTACGTGCGCAGCGCCGCCCGGTCGGCGTCGTTCTGCGGCGGAATCGACAGCCGCAGGAACATCGAGACCGGGGTCTCGCCGGGCGCCGGCGGCCGGCCGCGGCCGTCCTTCAGGTGGCAGCGCAGGCAGGCGCGGGCATTGTAGTAGGGGCCGAGGCCGTCGGAAGCCTTCGTCGAGCTCGGCGACGACACCCAGACCTTCTTGAAGATGCCGTTGCCGACCTTGAAGTCGAGCTCGCGCTCGAACGGCATGTTGGCCGAGGGGTGCGAGAAGGCGTCGCGGTTCAGTGTCTCGAACGCCGTGGCCGCGCCGCCCGGGCGCCGTTCGTAGCGTTCCGGCGCCGAGAAATCGGTGGTCGGCCGCGTGACCGCTTCGATCCGCGCGCGCTCCGCCGCGCGGTCCTCGGCCACCACGCCCAGGCCGACCAGGGCCAGCGCGGCGGCGGGCGCGGCAAGGCCAAGGCGGTGGAACAGGGATCGGGGCAAGGCTCGCTCGTTAGCAAGGGGCGGGGAGCGGCGGCAACGGTCCGCTCCCCGCGCGGCCGGCTGCCTACTGGAACACGGCCTCGGGATCGTCGAGGCTGTCGGAGCCTTCGAACTCGATCGGCTGCAGTCCCAGCTCGGTGACGATCTTCTCGATCGTCCTGGTCTGGGTCGTCAGCGCGTCGATCGCGGCCTGGACGACCGCGTTGCCCTCGGGGTTGTCGGGACCGATCATCTGGTCATAGGCCTCGACCGTTTCGGCCCGCAGCTTCAGCGCCGCCATCGTCGCCTCGGCGTCCCGCAGCCGCGACAGCATCTCCGCGTTCAGGGCGGGCGACGCCTTGGCCACCAGATGCGCCAGCGACATGCCGACCACCTTGCGGTCGTCGATGCGCGTATAGCTGCCGGTATAGACGTTCAGCATGCCGACGACGTCGAAATAGTGGCTGTTGTGGGTGTTGTCGGCGAAGCAGTCGTGCTCTTCCTCCGGATCGTGCAGCAGCAGGCCGAGCCCCATGCGCTCGCCGGCCAGCTCGCCGTAGGACAGGCTGCCGAGGCCGGTCAGCATGATCGCGATGCCCTTGTCGGGATCGCCGGCCAGCAGCTCCTGTCGCGCCGGACCGTCGGCGGCCCATTGCGCCGTCATCCAGGCGAGATCGTCGACCATGAGATCGGTGACCGTGCTCAGATATTCGGCGCGGCGGTCGCAATTGCCGTTGGTGCAGGCGCCGCCCCTGGCATAATCGGTCCACGGTCGCGCGCCGGCGCCGGGCCCGGTGCCGTTCAGGTCCTGGCCCCAGAGCAGGAACTCGACGGCGTGGTAGCCGGTCGCGACATTGGCCTCGACCTCGCCGAACTCATGCAACTCGTCCTGCAGCAGCGTCTTGGTGATCCGCTTGGCGTCGATCACGTCGCCGCCCAGCCTCAGCGAGGCATTGGCGATGACGTTGGCGGCGTAGACCGGGTTCTCTTCCGACGTGGTGCCATAGGATCGGTCGACATAGTCGATCAGCCCTTCGTCGAGCGGCCAGGCGTTCACCTTGCCCTCCCAGTCGTCGACCACGGCATTGCCGAAGCGGTAGACCTCGGTCTGCATGTAAGGCACCCGCGAGGCGAGCCAGGCGTTGCGCGCCGCCGCCATGCTCTCGGCCGACGGCGTGACGATCAGCGCCTTGATCGCGGTCTGCAGCTCGCGCGCCAGCACCAGCGAGTCCTCATAGCCGGCATGGGCGATATCCGCGTATGTCTCGAGAACGGCCCGCTTGTCCGACGCGGCCTGCGCCGTGGCCGTGGCGGCGATCAGCATTCCGGCCGCCGCGACCGAGGAAATCCCGGATCTCATTGGTGTGCTCCTTTCATCCAGTTCTGTTCGGATCTTGGGTCCATCCTCGTCTTTCGGCTCAGCGCAGGAAGAACTGCACCGGCACGACCAGTTCGAGCTTCGGCTCGCCGAGCGTGTCGGGCAGCTTCGGCAGCGGCTGGGCACGTTCGATCATGGCGATGACCTCGCGGTCCAGCAGTCGGTGGCCGGAGCTCTGCTCCAGCCGGTGCCGCAGGACCTGACCGTCCCGGTCCATCACGAAGTAGAGCAGCGCCGTGCCTTCCTGGCGGCGCATGCGGGCCCGGCGCGGATATTCCTTGTGCTTCTCGAGCCAGGCCTGCAGCCGGGCCATGAAGTCCGCGGTCTGGCCTGGCATGCCGCCGCCGGCCGTGTCGTTGGCGCTGCCGGCGTTCGGGCTCGCCTGCGTGCCGGCCTTGCCGCCGGCGCCGGGCGCGGAGGGGGCGATGGCGGCGACCTGGACCTCCGTCACGTTCACGGCCGGCGCGGTGTTCGGCGGCGGTGCGGCCGCCACCTCGGGCGCTTCCGGCGTCGGGGCCGGGGCGGGCCGCGCCTGTACCGGTTCCGGCGGTCGCGGTTTCGACTTCGGGGCCGGCGGCGCCGGGACGGCGCGGGCCTGCAATTCCTGTCGCGGCATGGGTTCGGTGGCGTCGGGCGGTGGTGGCGCCGCCGCCGCCTCGATCGTCGGCTGCGGCGGCGTGATATCCGGCTGAAAGGCGATCTCCGCCAATTCGACGGGCGCGTCCTCTACCGTCGCCGCCGTGGTCTCGACCACCGTTTCGATCGGCTTGGCCGTCACCGTCTCGGTCGGCTGTGCCACGACGGCCTCGGGTCGGGGCGCGGTGTCCGTCGTCTCGACGGGCGTTGGCGCCGTGACCTCGTCCGGCGGCGGGGGCGGTGTCTCGGTGGCCGCCGCGACGTCCGTGGTGGTCTCGGGCCGAATCTCGGTTTCGATTTCGACAGGCTCGACGGTTTCCGGCGCGTCCGTCGCCGCCGTCTGCGTGACTTCTTCCGGCGGCGTTTCCTCGGCCACCTGGTCCGGCGTCACGGTCTCGGCTTCGTCCGAGTTGGCGGCCGTCGCGGCGACGCTGCCCGGCGCGCCGCCGGCGGGGCCGAGCGAGACTTCGATGCCGCCGACGCCGGCGCTGACCGCGCCCGATTCCGGCGGCTGCCACAGAATGGCGAGCAGGATGCCGGCATGCGCCACTATCGCGCCCGACAGCGCCACGGCCCAGTGTCGACGGCCGATCCGCATTACCGGTCTCCCGGTACCGTCAGAAGCTTGAGCTTCTCGACGCCGGCTTCGCGCAACAGCTCCATCACCGCGACGACGCGTGTCGCCTGGGCATTGCCGTCGGCCTTCAAGTGCAGCTTCATGTCTTCGCCGGCCGACAGGCGGTCGGCCAGCGCCGTCCGCAGCGCGGCTTCGTCCATGACCGCGCCATCCAGCGCCAGGCGGCCGTCGGCGCCGACCAGCACGACCAGGTCCCGGGCCGCCGACGCGCCTTCGCTGGCCGATTCCGGCGGCGCGATCTGAAACGGATCGCTGGCGGCGAGGCGGCCGGCCAGCATGAAGAAGATCAGCAGCAGGAACACCACGTTGATCAGCGGCAGGATCCGTTCGTCGTCACTCTTGGGGCGCGGCGGCGCGAAACGCATCGGCGTCCCCTAGGTTCCGGGATCGCGGATCAGGGACAGGTCGGTGGCGCCGGCCGCCGCCAGCCTGTCCAGGACCTGCACCGCGCTCTGCAGGACGACGTCGGCCGCGGGCTTCACCAGTACCCGCTGATCGGGCTTCTGCGCCAGGCGGGCACCGACGCGGGCCGCCAGCGTATCGAGCGAGACCGTCTCGCCGGCCAGGCGCAGGCCGTCGGGCCGCACCTCGACCAGCAGGGCGCCGGTCATGGCGCCGCGCGCCTTGGCCTCGGCCGGCGCGCCGAGATCGATGGCGCGCCAGTCGAGAAAGCTCGACGCGAGCATGAAGAAGACAAGCAGGATGAACACCACGTCGATGAGCGGCGTCAGGCCGATCAGCGGACGTCTGCCGGCCCGGCCGTGATGCCGGCTATTCGCCAAGCGCGGGGGCTGGTCGGAAACCGGCGGGCGCATGGCTCTCGTCTTCCTCGATTCCTGGGGCCGCCGCGCCCGACAGGTCCTCGGTGAAGACCTGGGTGACGACGTTGTCCATCTCGTGCGCCAGGCGGTCGACCTTGCGCTCGAGCCAATTCAGCACCACGACCACCGGAATGGCGACCGCGAGGCCGACGGCGGTCGTCAGCAAGGCTTCCCAGATGCCGCCCGACAGGATCGCCGGGTTCACCTGGTTGCCGGCGGCCTCCAATTGCCGGAATGCCTCGATCATGCCCAGCACCGTGCCGAACAGGCCCATCAGCGGTGCCAGCGAGGCGATCACCTCCAGCGGCCGGAACCAGCCACGCAGGGTCTCCAGCACGTCGCCGCCATAACGCAGCACTTCCTCGCGCACCCGCGGTTCGGCCACGCCGCGGTGCTGGCCGCGGAGCGCCCGCGCCAGCGTCTGCGCCACCGGATTGGGGGACCGGTCGGCCAGCATCATGGCGTCGGCCGGTCGGCCGGCCCGATAGAGCCGCAACGCCTCCCGGGCCGCGCGGCGGTCGCCGATCCGGACCGCGCGGAACTGCCACAGCTTCAGGAAAACGATCGCCGTCGCCACCACGGACATGGCGACCAGGACCGCGACCACGGGACCGCCGGCCTGCAGCAGGTCGAATGCCTGCTGGACCAAGCCGGGCGCCGGTCCCTGTCCGTCGACTGCCCCGCCTACCGGCTCCAAGTTTTCGTTCATCTATGTCCGACCCCGATACACCGGTTGTCGGCGCGGACCAACAACCAGTCAATAGCTAACGCGCAAATGTCTGCAATTGCGAGGCATTTTCAACACGAAACGATCCCGCATGCAAGCGTGATCGTCGGCGCCGGGCCGGCCGGCCGGGTCCGCCGTTCCGGTTGGTCAATCGGGGGGCGGGACCGGGCGCGCGGACCCGGTCCGTCGTCGCAATTTCCGGGATTCCGGCTGGGTGTGGCGGCCGCGGCGCGCGGTCGAAGCGACGAAACGCCGCAGCCGGCGGACCTACTTGATGAACGGCACGGCGCCGCGCTGCGATGCCGACAGCAGCGCGAGGCAATCGTCGCGCGCGCCGTCGGTGTCGGCGCAGTCCATGACGTTGTTCAGCAACAGCCGGCCGACCCGCTCGCAGGACAGGCCGGTCATGTCGAACACCTTCAGGCTGGTCTTGCCGGCCGACAGCGGCGCCGTCTGGACGGCCAGACGCTTGGCCACGATCCCGTCGGTGTCGAACATGACGAGGTCCAGCTTGAGCGCCTCGAAGGACCGTGCCGTGCCGTTCTCGAGCACCAGATAGGCGCGGCAGGCATCGCCGTTCGGCTCGAGCTTGTTCAGTTCGATGCTGACATTGGTGTCGGCGGCTTGCGCGGCCGACGTCAGCAATGTGATGGCAATTGTCCACAACGCGCCCCTAAACATTCTCGAATGTCCCTCCGGTTTCCCAACGGTTCCCAATCCCGATGCCGCGCGCCGGTGTGGCCGGCCGCGCGGCGGCGCTACTGTAGGCCGCGGAACCGCCGGTTGTGAACGGCCCATTGCGGCGAAGCGCGTTCCTGAACCGGCCCGGCGTTCCGCGCCGCCGCCTGACCTGGCTCAAAGACAGGCGGCGGACGCGTGGGCTCTCCTGCATTGAAATTGTCGTTCGCCGGACGATCGTCCGGCGCGCCGGCGTTCATGGGGAGAGGCCATGTCTGACGTTTTATCGCGCGACGAGTTGCAGGCGATCGATGCCTATTGGCGCGCGGCGAACTACCTGTCCGTCGGGCAGATCTATCTGCGCGACAATCCGCTGCTGACGGAACCGCTGGCGCTGGCGCATATCAAGCCCCGGCTGCTGGGGCATTGGGGCACGACACCCGGCCTGAACTTCATCTACGTGCATCTGAACCGGCTGATCCGGAACCGGGACCTCGACATGATCTATGTCGCCGGTCCGGGACACGGGGGGCCCGGCCTGCTGGCCAACACCTATCTCGAAGGCAGCTACAGCGAGGTCTATCCCAACGTCTCGCCGGACGCGGGCGGCATGCGGCGCCTGTTCGAACAATTCTCGTTCCCGGGCGGCGTGCCCAGCCACGTGGCGCCGGAAACGCCGGGCTCGATCCACGAGGGCGGCGAACTGGGCTACGCGCTGTCGCACGCCTATGGCGCCGCCTTCGACAATCCGGATCTGATCGTCGCCTGCGTCGTCGGCGACGGCGAGGCCGAGACCGGACCGCTGGCGACCGCCTGGCATTCGAACAAGTTCCTCAATCCGGCGCGCGACGGGGCGGTGCTGCCGATCCTGCACCTGAACGGCTACAAGATCGCCAACCCGGCCGTGCTCGCCCGCATCAGCGAACAGGAGCTCGAAAGCCTGTTCGTCGGCTATGGCTACAGGCCGCATATCGTCGCCGGCGACGCGCCCGCGCGCATGCACCAGCAAATGGCCGCCACGCTCGACACCGTCGCCGCCGAGATCCAGGAGATCCGGCAGCGGGTGCGCGGCGGTGGCGTCGGCGAACGCCCGCGCTGGCCGATGATCGTCCTGCGCACGCCCAAGGGCTGGACCGGGCCGAAGCAGGTCGACGGCAAGAAGGCCGAAGGCTCATGGCGCTCGCACCAGGTGCCGCTCGCCGGCATGGCGGCGAATCCCGGCAATGTCGCGCTGCTGGAGGACTGGCTGAGGAGCTACCGGCCCGACGAACTGTTCGACGAGACCGGCCGCCCGCGGCCGGAGCTGGCGGCGCTCGCGCCCCGGGGCAGCCGCCGCATGGGCGCCAACCCGCACGCCAACGGCGGCGTGCTGCTCAAGGACCTGCGGCTGCCGGACTTCCGCGACCATGCCGTCGCCGTCGACCGGCCGGGCGGCGTCACGGCCGAGGCGACCCGGGTGATGGGCCGGTTCCTGCGCGACGTGATGGCGCAGAACGCGGACCACCGGAACTTCCGCGTGTTCGGCCCCGACGAGACCGCGTCGAACCGCCTCAGCGCCGTGTTCGAGGTCACGGACCGCGCCTGGATGGCCGAGATCATCGAGGGCGACGACCATCTGTCGCCCGACGGCCGGGTCATGGAGATCCTGAGCGAGCATACCTGCCAGGGCTGGCTCGAAGGCTATCTGCTGACCGGGCGGCACGGCTTGTTCTCGACCTACGAGGCGTTCGTGCATGTCATCGACTCGATGTTCAACCAGCACGCCAAGTGGCTGAAGTCGACCAGCCAGGAGATCCCTTGGCGCCGCCCGATCGCGTCGCTCAACTACCTGCTGACGTCGCATGTCTGGCGCCAGGACCATAACGGTTTCAGCCATCAGGACCCCGGCTTCATCGACCATGTCGTCAACAAGAAGGCCGACGTGATCCGGGTCTACTTCCCGCCCGACGCCAACACGCTGCTACACGTCGCCGACGATTGCCTGCGCAGCCGCAACAAGGTCAACGTCATTGTCGCCGGCAAGCAGCCGCAGCCGCAATGGCTGGACATGGACGCCGCCGTCAAGCACTGCGCCGCCGGCATCGGCATCTGGGCCTGGGCCAGCAACGACCAGGGCGCCGAGCCCGACGTGGTCATGGCCTGCTGCGGCGATGTGCCGACCATCGAAACGCTGGCGGCGGTGCAGATCCTGCGCGCGCAGGCGCCCGAGCTGAAGGTCCGGGTGATCAACGTCGTCGATCTGATGCGGCTGCAGCCGCGCGAAGAGCATCCGCACGGCCTCTCGGACAAGGAATTCGACGTGCTGTTCACCACGGACAAGCCGATCATCTTCGCCTATCACGGCTATCCCTGGCTGATCCACCGGCTGACCTACCGCCGTACCAACCACGGGAACCTGCATGTGCGCGGCTACAAGGAGGAAGGCACGACCACCACGCCCTTCGATATGGCCGTGCTGAACGACCTCGACCGCTTTCACCTGGTCGAGGATGTCATCGACCGGGTGCCCAAGCTGGGGCCCCGCGCCGCCTACGCCAAGCAGGCCGTCCGCGACAAGCTGATCGAGCACGCCCAGTATATCCGCGCCCATGGCCAGGACATGCCCGAGATCCGCGATTGGCGATGGTCGCCGTCGTGAGAGCCTGGGGCGGGCCGGCCGCCGTCGCGTAGGACAGCGCGTAGCCGGTGATCTCCAGCACCGCTGGTCATCGACGAGATCGCCTTCGGTGTCAGACCGGCGCCCCCAGGCGGATGCGCGCGATGCGGTGGACCTGGTCCAGGGCCGCGCGGAACTCGGCCGCGGTATCGTTGGCGACACGTGCTTCCAGGGCTGTCAGGATCTGCCGGCGGTCGAGGCCGGCGACGGCGATGATGAAGGGAAAGCCGTGGCGTTCGCGGTAGGCGCGGTTCAGCCGCCGGAAGGCGGCGAACTCTTCTTCCGTGCACTGGTCCAGGCCGGCGCCGCGCTGTTCGGTCCGGGAGGCATCCGCCATGTCGCCGGCCAGCCGCACCCGGTCGGCGAGCTCCGGATGCGCCCGCAGCAGCGCAAGCTGCTTTTCCGTGCCGGCCGCTTCGACGATCCCGCGCATGCGCCCGGCCAGGCCGTCGGCGTCGTCATGCGTGCCGCCGCGCGAGTCGTAGGCCGCCTCGGCGATCCAGGGCGATTCCTCGTAGACGGCGCCATACGCCGCCACGAAGGCGGCGCGGTCCAGGCGCGACGGTGATTTGGCTTCGGTCACGGCGGCGGCAGCATACGCCGTCGTGATGGCCGGCGCCACGATCCGGCGCTACCATGTGGGCATGAGCGGCAACGACGACCACGAGGCCTATCTGCAACGGGCCATCGACCTGGCGCGGCGGCACATGGACGCCGGCGCCGGCGGCCCGTTCGGCGCTGTCATCGTCCGCCATGGCCAGGTGCTGGGCGAGGGCTGGAACGTCGTCACCTCGGCCAAGGATCCGACCGGCCATGCCGAGATGCAGGCGATCCGCGCCGCCTGCCGCGCGGTGGGCGACTTCCAGCTCAAAGGCGCGGTGCTCTACACCAGTTGCGAGCCCTGCCCGATGTGCCTCGCCGCCGCCTACTGGGCCCGCATCGACCGCATCTACTACGCCAACACGCGGGCCGACGCGGCCGCCATCGGCTTCGACGATGCCTTCATCTACGACCAGGTGCCGCTGGCGCCCGAGGCCCGCAGCCTGCCCGCCATCGCGCTGCCCGGCGCCGCCGGCCGCGCGCTGTTCGCCGCCTGGGACGCCAAGGTCGACAAGATCCCCTATTAGCCATTAGCCGCTATGTTCCGGTCGGCCCCAGCCGTCATGCTGGCGGTGATTATTGGCGCAGGCCCGTATTGCGTCGGCCCGGCGGCTGCGCTTTGCTAGCGGCATGGAAACCGTGCTCTACGAATGGCTCAGCCTGCTGCTGCGCTGGGCGCATTTCGCCATCGGCGTGGCCTGGATCGGCACGTCGTTCTTCTTCGTCTGGCTCGATCTCAGCCTGAAGCCGAACGGCCGCGACGGCGTCAAGGGCGAAAGCTGGATGGTGCATGGCGGCGGCTTCTACCGCGCGCAGAAATACACGGTGGCGCCGGAACGCCTGCCCGCGCCGCTGCACTGGTTCAAGTACGAGGCCTACGGCACCTGGATCACCGGCATGCTGCTGCTGTTCGTGATCTATTACTGGCAGGCCGACGCCTTCCTGCTCGACCCCGAGAAGGCCGACATCGGCGTGCCGGCCGGCATCGCCATCAGCCTGATCGCAGTCCTCGGCGGCTTCGCGGTCTATCACGGGCTCTGCAAGTCGCCGCTGCGCCACCATACCGGCCCGCTGGCGTGCCTCGTCTTCCTGCTGATCGTGTTCGCGGCCTGGGCGCTGAACCTGGTGTTCTCGGGCCGCGCCGCCTTCCTGCATGTCGGCGCGCTGGTGGGCACCATGATGGCCGCCAACGTCTTCGCCGTGATCATCCCGAACCAGCGCAAGACCGTCGACGCCCTGATCGCCGGCAAGGACCCCGACCCGGCGCTCGGCGCCGAGGCCGGCACCCGCTCGCTGCACAACAACTACCTGACCCTGCCGGTGCTGGCGATGATGATCGGCAGCCATTATCCGCTGCTCTATGATCACCCGCAGAGTTGGCTGATCGTCGCGCTGCTGCTGGTCGGCAGCGGCGCCTTCAAGCATTTCCTCAACCGCCTGGACCAGGGCGCGCGCTTCGCCCAGGCCGCCTGGCTGCTTCCCGCGACCGCCGCCGCGCTGGTCGTCGCCGTCATCCTCACCGCCCACCGGCCGGAACCCGCCGACGACGTGGCCGAGACCGTCAGCGACGAGGAAGCCTTCGAGATCGTCGAATCCCGCTGCTCGGTCTGCCATGCCCCGGAACCGGTCTGGGAGGGCTATCTCGCGGCGCCGGCGGGCGTGAAGCTGCACACACCAGAACAGCTCGGCCGCCTCGGGCACGCGATCGAGGTGCAGGCCGTCCTCAGCCGCGCCATGCCGCCCGGCAACCTCACCGGCATCACCCCGGAAGAACGCGCCGCCCTCGGCCGCTGGCTCGCGGACCGGTAGCGGACGTTCCGCCGGCAGGACAATGGTGTTAGCTGCCGCGGTAGGTCGAATAGCTCCAGGGCGAGACCAGCAGCGGCACGTGATAGTTCTGGGCGGCGTCGAAGATCGCGAAGCGGACCGGGACGACGTCGAGGAATGGCGGGTCGGCGAGCGCCACGCCCTGGGCCCGGAAATAGGCCGCGACCTGGAAGGCGATCTCGTAGGCGCCGACGCGCACCGTGTCGCCGCTCAGCAGCGGCGCGTCCGTGCGGCCGTCGGCGTCGGTGACACCGGCGCGCAATTCCCGCCAGTCCTCGCCCTCGCGCCGTGACAGCGTGAACCGCATGCCGGCCGCCGGCTTGCCCTGTGCCGTGTCCAGCACATGTGTCGATAGCCGTCCCATCAGTCTCCCCCCTGCAAGGCCTCGACGGCGGCGAGCACCGCCGCCGGCGTCGCTGGCGCGTCGAGCGGGACCGGTCGGTCGCCGTCGCCGGCCGCCGCCACCGCGTCGCGCAGCGCCAGCCAGACGCTGATCGCCAGCATCAGCGGCGGCTCGCCGATCGCCTTCGACCTGAAGATCGTGTCCTCCCGGTTCGGCGCGTCGTCCAGGATATGCACCCGGATGTCCGGCGGCACGTCGCGGCTGCCGGGGATCTTGTAGGTCGACGGCCCGTGCGTCCGGAGATGGCCGTCGTCGTCCCAATAGAGCTCCTCGCAGGTCAGCCAGCCCATGCCCTGCACGAAGCCGCCCTCGATCTGGCCCAGGTCGACGGCCGGGTTCAGCGACGCACCGCAATCCTGCAGCAGGTCGGCGCGCAGCACGCGGGACTCGCCGCTCAGCGTATCGACCGCCACCTCGGCGACCGCCGCGCCATAGCTGAAATAGAAGAACGGCCGGCCGGTGTTGGTGTCCATGTCCCAGTGGATCTTCGGCGTCCTGTAGAAGCCGGCCTCGGACAGTGACACCCGCCCGCGCCAGCACATCTCGGCCAGCTCCTCGAAGGCCAGCGACTCGTTGCCGGCATGCACCCGGTTTTCCCGAAACACGATGGCGTCCGCCGCGACGCCGAAATGTTCCGCCGCCATGGCCGCCATGCGTGTCCGGATCGCGGCGGCCGCGTTGTGCGCCGCCATGCCGTTCAGGTCGCTGCCGGTCGAGGCGGCGGTCGGGCTGGTGTTCGGCACCTTGCCGGTCGAAGTCTCCGACAGCTTGATGCGGTCGACGTCGATCTGGAAGGTCTCGGCCACGACCTGCGCCACCTTCATGAACAGGCCCTGGCCCATCTCGATACCGCCGTGGTTGAGATGCACCGAGCCGTCCGAATAGACGTGCACCAGCGCGCCGGCCTGGTTCATCTGCGGCAGGTTGAAGGAGATGCCGAACTTGATCGGCATCATCGCCAGGCCGCGCTTGATCACCGGACTGGCGCGGTTGAAGGCGTCGATCCCGGCGCGGCGGGTATCGAACTCCGCCTGCCGCATGACCTCCGGCACGATCCGGTCCAGCAGGTTGTCCTCGACCACCTGGCCATAGGGCGTCTTCTGCGCGGTGCCGCTGTAGAGGTTCACCGCGCGCACGGCCTCGGGCGGCTTGCTTAAGCAACGCGCCACGTCGTCGAGCAGCGCCTCGATCGCCAGCATGCCCTGCGGCCCGCCGAAGCCGCGGAACGCCGTGTTCGACACCGTGTTGGTGCGGCAGAGGAAGCCGCGGAAGCGCGCGTGCGGCAGGAAATAGGCATTGTCCGCGTGGCACAGCGCTCGGGTCAGCACCGGCGGCGAGAGGTCGGCATTGTGGCCGCAATGGGCGTAGAGGTCGATGCGCACGCCCGTCAGCTTGCCGTCGTCATCGAACCCGGCATCATAGCGGACCAGGAACCCGTGCCGCTTGCCGGTGACGATCATGTCGGCGTCGCGCGGCAGGCGCAGCTTCGCCGGCCGTTTCGTCCGGTCGGCGACGAGTGCCGCCAGCGCGGCGATGATCGTCGCCTGGCTTTCCTTGCCGCCGAAGCCGCCGCCCAGCCGCCGCACGCGCACCGTCACGTCGTGCATCTTCAGGCCGAGCAGGCGCGCCGTCGCCTCCTGCACCTCGGTCGGGTGCTGGGTCGAGGAATAGACCAGCAGGTCGCGGTCTTCCCGCGGCAGGGCCAGCGCCACCTGGCCCTCGAGATAGAAATGGTCCTGTCCGCCCATGCGCAGCGCGCCCGACAGCCGGCGCGGCGCCGCGCCGATGGCCGCGTCGGCGTCGCCCACCGCCATCACCGACGGCGGGCGCAGGTAGCTCTCGGCCGC
This sequence comes from Alphaproteobacteria bacterium, assembly GCA_028281075.1. Classification (GTDB taxonomy): domain Bacteria; phylum Pseudomonadota; class Alphaproteobacteria; genus JANQKO01. The sequence goes on from JANQKO010000556.1 coordinate 15,006, forward strand.
GATGGCCGCGTCCAGCGTCAGCACCGCCGGCAGTGCCTCATAGGCCACGTCGACCGCCCGCGCGGCCCGGAACGCGGCGGCTTCGGTCTCCGCCGCCACGACGGCGACCGGCGCGCCGGCATAGTCGGCCGTGCCGGCGAACAGCGCCGGCTCGTCATGCGCGATCGGCCCGACCGCGTTCGCGCCCGGAATGTCGGCCGCGGTCAGCACGGCGGCGACACCGGGCAGCGCCAGCGCCGGCGCGGTGTCGATGCCGGCGATGCGGGCGCGCGGATGCGGGCTGGTCACAAGGGCGCAATGCAGCAGGTCCGCCGGCGCCGGCATGTCGTCCACGTAGACCGCGGCGCCGGTGACGTGCTTCCGGGCGCTGTCGTGCGGCGGCGACTGGCGCACGCCGCCCCGGATGCCCGACGGTGGCGGCCCGCTCACAGGTCCTGCACCGTCACCGGCCCGGCGCCCGCGGTCTCGTGCCACAGGCGCGGCAGCAGGTTGCGGCCGGCCGACCGGCGGTAGGCGGCGCTGCCGCGCATGTCGGTCATCGGTGACAGCGCCCGGTCCAGCGCGCCGGCCGCCGCCCGCGCCGTTTCGAGCGTCCAGGCCTTGCCGCGCAGGGCGTCTTCCACCGCCGCGACGCGCACCGGCGTCGCCGCCATGCCGCCATAGGCGACGCGGATGTCCGTCACCATGCCGTCGGTCAACGTCAGCCGAAACGCGCCGCAGACCGTCGAGATGTCCTGGTCGTAGCGCTTCGACAGCTTGTAGATGCGGAAGATCTCGCCGGGTCTCGGGCGCGGCAGGATCACATGCTCGATCAGCTCGCCGGCCTGAAGGACGGTCCGGCGGTAGCCGCTGAACATGTCCGCCGCCGGCACCGCGCGGCGGCCGTGCCTGCTGACGATGCCGATCCCGGCGTCGAGCGCGATCAGCGCCGGCAGGCTGTCGCCGATCGGCGAGGCCGTGCCGATATTGCCGCCCAGCGTCGCCCGGTTGCGGATCTGCGGCGAGCCGAAGCGGCGGAACAGCACGGCGAGCGAGGGGTAGTCCGCCGCGATCACCGGGATCAGCCGTTCCAGCGGCACGGCCGCGCCGATCAGATAATGGTCGTCGTGGATGTCGAGCCGTTGCAGCTCGGGCACCCGGTCGAGCGCCACCAGCGGCACATCCGCGCCTTTTTGCTTCGAGATCGCCACGCCCAGGTCGGTGGCGCCGCAGATCGGCCTGGCATCGGGCTCGGCGGCGAGCGCGTCGAACACGTCGGCGAGACCACCGGGCCGGCTGTCGAGCTGTCCGAGCCGGGTTCGATCAAGCTCGGCGACCGCGTCCATCCGTGGCGCGGCCTCGTTGGCGACGGCCAGCGCCGCGTCGACGATCGGGCGATAGCCGGTGCAGCGGCAGAGATTGCCGGCGAGCGCGTCGTGCACGGCGGCCGTGTCGGTCAGCCGGCCGGCCCGGTGCGCGCCCACCAGCGCCACCACGAACCCCGGCGTGCAATAGCCGCACTGGCTGCCGCCGGTCTCGACCAATGCCCGCTGCACCGGATGCGGCGCGCCGTCCGGCGCGGCGATGCCCTCGACCGTGCGGATCGCGGTGCCGTCGAGCTGCCCCAGCAGTAGCAGGCAGGCGTTCACGGCGTCGTAAGAGAGATCGCCGCCGTTCGCCGGCGGCCGTGCCAGCAGCACGGTGCAGGCCCCGCAATCGCCCTCGGCGCACCCCTCCTTGGTGCCGGTCAGCCGGCGATGCAGCCGCAGATAGTCGAGCAGCGTCACCGTCGGCGGCATGTCGCGGGCATCGACGGTCTCGCCGTTCAGCACGAAACGTCCAGATTCCCTCATGACCCCGCAGGTTAGCCCGCATTCCCCCACCCCGCCACCACCCGTCCGCCCGGCGCGGACCAGCCTTCAGATGCTCTGAAAATAGGGACAGTCCCTATTTGGTGAAAATATCTGATTAATATCAATGGTTTAAATTTTAAAATAGGGACTGTCCCTATTTTGATGGCATTCCTGTCATCGTTATGCCGACGCAGGACGGCATTGACTCTTGGCAAGGAAGTTTTTAGAACAAAATAAGAACATAAAGACAGCCATGCCGACCGAAAGCCACGCCATATCCCGCCCGGCCGCGCCGCCCCCCGGCGCACGCGCGACCGTGATCGGGGACCTGCGGGCGGCGATCGCGGCGCTGGAGCGGCGGCCGCCGTCGCTGCCGGCCCCGGGCGG
>JANQKO010000557.1 GCA_028281075.1 Alphaproteobacteria bacterium
AAACCCCAAAACCCCAAAACCCCAAAGATGTCAGAGACCATTGAAAATTTCGATCTTTCATAATTTAAATTAATTGGAGTAGATCAATTAATTTTTTACGAATAATTTTGAATTTTGCAGGTACTCGTCACCATCGCCTATGGCATCTACTAAATTGTAGAACTGCAATTAGTTAGTTGGTCAAAACTGACTTACTTTGGCTACTTGGGGTTGTAAAGGCTCTATTTCGTCACTACCTAAGCATTTTAGCTCCTTCACAGAAGCCTTGAAATGAAGTTACGCATGGTCCGTAAGTATTATATTTTCTGATAAGTATGGATAGGCTATGGATATCGCAGTGAATCGTTAATTTGCTCTTTAACAAAGTTAATACAAGTCTATTAGTGCCATGGTAGTTCGGATAAGCCATCAGAAATCTATTGGACATCGGTATCCAAATCCAACAGTGTAAAAACCCATGCTGAGTATTCGAAAAACGCCTGGCTCCACTCATCAAATTACCAATAGATTATATACACTTAGCAATATTTGAGCAAGAGGTTGGTATCAGGTGCCGATGCTGCTCAGAATCCTGTCGAGCACCGGCATGGACATCGGCCGGAGCTGGGCGCCGATCAACGAGTCCTACGAGGCGCCGTTCGCCTATGGCGGGCGGATCACGAAAGTGATCTTCGAATTGCCGCGTCGCATCTCGCCGGCCGACGCCGCGGCGGACGCGGCCGCCGAGGGCCGGGCCGCGATGACGCGCCAGTAGCGCCGCCGCTTGGCCGGTCAGGCGGTCTTGGCCTCACTGAGGCCAAGCTCGTCCAGCATCCGCGCGCGCATGATGAACTTCTGCGGCTTGCCGGTGACGGTCATCGGCAGGACCTCGACGAAGCGGACGTAGCGCGGGATCTTGTAGTGGGCGATCTGGCCCTGGCAGAAGGCCTTGACGCCGTCTTCGTCAATTTCCTCGCCGGGCTGCAGCACGATCCAGGCGCAGATCTCTTCGCCGTATTTCGGGTCGGGCACGCCGAAGACCTGGACTTCCTGCACGGCCGGATGGCGGTAGAGGTATTCCTCGATCTCGCGCGGATAGACGTTCTCGCCGCCGCGGATCAGCATGTCCTTCACCCGGCCGACGATGTTGCAGTAGCCCTCGGCGTCGATGGTGGCGAGGTCGCCGGTGTGCATCCAGCCGTCGGCATCGATGGCGTCGTCCGTGCGCTCGCGATCGCCCCAATAGCCCTGCATCACGGAATAGCCGCGGGTGCAGAGCTCGCCGCGCTCGCCGACCGGTACCGTGTTGCCGTCGGCGTCGATCACCTTGCATTCGACCTGCGGATGGATACGGCCGACCGTGGAGACGCGCTTGTCGAGCGGATCGTCGACGCCGCTCTGGAACGAGACCGGGCTGGTCTCGGTCATGCCGTAGGCGATGGTGACCTCGCCCATGCCCATGTCCGAGACCACGCGCTTCATCACCTCGATCGGGCAGGGGGCACCGGCCATGATCCCGGTGCGCAGCGCCGAATAGTCGAAGCGGCCGAAATCGGCATGGTCGAGCATGGCGATGAACATGGTCGGCACGCCGTGCAGTGCCGTGCAGCGCTCGGCGGTGGCCGCCGCCAGCACCTCGCCCGGCTCGAAGGCCTCGCCCGGGAAGACCATGGCGGCGCCGGCGGTGACGCAGGCGAGCGTGCCCAGCACCATGCCGAAGCAGTGATAGAGCGGCACCGGAATGCAGAGCTTGTCCCGCTCGCTGAAGGCCATGGCACGGCCGGTGAAATAGGCGTTGTTGACGATGTTCCTGTGCGTCAGCGTCGCCCCCTTGGGCGCGCCGGTGGTGCCGCTGGTGAACTGGATGTTGATGGCATCGTCCGGCGTCAGCCCGGCGGCGATGCCGTCCAGGCGCGCGCGCTCGGCATCGCCGCCCATGGCCATGACGTCATCGAAGTTGAACATGCCGGGCGTGCGCTCTGCGCCCATGCGGATAACGATGCGCAGGTGCGGCAATTTCTCGGCCCGAAGGTCGCCGGGCGTGGCCCGTTCCAGCTCCGGCGCCAGGGTCTGGAGCATGCCGAGATAGTCGCTGGTCTTGAATTGCGCGGCGGTGATGATCGCCTTGCACGCGACCTTGTTGAGCGCGTATTCGAGCTCGGCCAGGCGGTAGGCCGGGTTGATGTTGACCATGATCAGGCCGACGCGGGCCGTCGCGAACTGGGTCAGCAGCCATTCGAACCGGTTCGGCGCCCAGATGCCGATGCGGTCGCCCTTGTCGAGCCCGAGCGCCAGCAGGCCGGCGGCCAGCCGGTCGACCTCGGCCGCGAATTCAGCATAGGTCCAGCGCACATCCTGGGCGCTGAACACCACGGCCTCGCGGTCGCCATGGGCCGCGGCCGTGCGGGCCAGCAGCGCCGGGATCGTCTCGTCCAGCAAGGCCACGGCGCCGCCGCCGGACACGTGCGCGAGGTTGTCGGCCGGCCGCCGGCCCGGCGCCGGCCGGGTGAGGTCCGGTCCGGTGGATGCAATGGTGCTCATATCGACCTCCCAAGACGTTTCGATGCCGCCGATCCCGCCAGCGCTTGGGTCCAATATAGTGTGCCGCCGGGTCGCGCGCAGCGCGTTTTACCGTCCGCCGGCCGCCATGCTAGGGTTCATGGGCCGGCCGCGGCGCCGAGGGAGTGCGGCGCCGGGCGGGTCGAGGAAAATCGTTGGTTGCGTCCCGGGCAAGGCCGCCACGGGTCGGAGGAAACACCGAGCTTCGACGGCGGGGCGGCGGAAACAAGCAGCGGGGGGATCACACGCGCCAAGATCCAGTGCCAAGATCCAGTAATGACAACAGGGAAGACTGCAATGAACAGAATGCTGAGCACGCTAATCGGTACATCGGTTGCAACCCTTCTATCGATGTCCGCCCATGCCGAGTCGGTGCTGAAGGTGTCGGTGCATGCCGACCTGAAGAACATCGACCCGATCTGGACCACCGCCCTGATCACCCAGAACCACGGCGCGGCGATCTACGACACGCTGTTCGCGCCGGACGAGAACTTCCAGGTCCGGCCGCAGATGGCCGAAAGCTACAGCGTTTCCGACAACGGGCTGACCTACATCATCAAGCTGCGCCAGGGCCTGACGTGGCATGACGGCAGCCCGGTGACGGCGGCCGACTGCATCGCCTCGCTGGAACGCTGGGGCAAGCGCGACGGCATGGGCCAGATCCTGATGGAGAAGCTGGCGAAGATGGAGGCGGTCGACGACGGCACCATCAAGCTGACCCTGAAGGAGCCCTGGGCGATGACGATCCAGGCGCTGGGCAAGGACACCGCCAACGTGCCCTTCATGATGCCGGCGCATATCGCCAAGACCGACGCCTTCAAGCAGATCGAGGAGATGACCGGCTCGGGTCCGTTCAAGATCATCAAGGACGAGTGGGTGCCGGGCGTCCGGGTGATCTATACCAAGAACCAGGACTACGTGCCGCGGGCCGAGCCCGCCAGCAACCTGTCGGGCGGCAAGACCGTCCATATCGACCGGCTGGAATGGCACTACATTCCGGACGCGGCGACGGCGCTGAACGCGCTGCAGGCCGGCGAGATCGACATGATCGAGAACCTGGCCGCCGACCTGGTGCCGCAGGCGCAGGACGCGCCGGGCGTGACGGTCGAGACCACGGACAAGCTGGGCTGGCAGGCCTGGATGGTGATCAACCACCTGCATCCGCCGTTCGACAACGTCAAGGCGCGCCAGGCCCTGCAGCACATGGCCGACCAGGCGACCTATCAGCTCGCCAACAGCTCGATCCCGAATTCGTGGCGGACCTGTCCGGCCTTCTTCGTCTGCGAGACCCCCTATGCCGACGGCTCCGGCGCCGAGCGGTTGATGAACCAGGACCTGGAGGCCGCGAAGCGGCTGATGAAGGAGTCGGGCTATGCCGGCGAGCCGGTCGTGCTGCTGCATCCGACGGATATCCCGCAACTCCATTCGGCGACGCTGGTGACGGCCAACCTGCTGCGCAAGATCGACGTCAATGTCGACGTGCAGGCCATGGACTGGTCGACGCTGACCTCGCGCCGGGCCGAGAAGAAGAGCCCCGAGGACGGCGGCTGGAACCTGTTCCACACCGCCTGGCCGGCGACCGCGCTGATGAACCCGCTGGTGCATAACGGCGTCTCGGGAAGCTGCGACAAGGCCTGGTTCGGCTGGCCCTGCGACCAGCAGCTCCAGGACCTGCGGGCGAAGTTCTCCAGCGAGTCCGATCCCGAGAACCTGGTCGTGCTGGCCAGGCAGATGCAGGCCCGGGCCATGGAGTACGTGACCTACGTGCCGGTGGGCCAGTATTTCTTCTTCCGCGCCTACCGGGACAACGTCTCCGGCGTGATCCCGTCGGTGGTGTCCTATTTCTGGAACATCGAAATGGACGCCAAGAAGTAACCGCCCGTCACGCGCCGCCGCCATCCCGCCAAGGGATGGCGGCGGTCTTTCCCGCGAGGTCCCGATGAGCACCGAAGAGCTCTGCTTCCGGCCGGCGTTCGAGCTGGCCGCCGATATCCGCGCCCGGCGCCTGTCGCCGGTCGAGCTGACCCAAGCCGTTCTCGACCGCATCGAGGCGCTGAACCCCGTTCTGAACTGCTTCTGCCTGCCGACGCCGGACCTCGCCA
>JANQKO010000590.1 GCA_028281075.1 Alphaproteobacteria bacterium
AGGTTCGAGGCGCCGGCCGCCACGGCGGTCATGGCCTCCAGCGCTTCCCGCGGCAGCGGCGCCCGGCCGAGGTTGGTGTGCAGGACCGTGCCCGTCAGGTTGAAGACCGGCCGCAGGCGCGGCGCGGTCAACGCCGCGAGCCGTGCGCCGACGTTTTCGACGATCACGTCGTCGTCGGCCCGCGACAGCGCGGTGGCGCCGTCCGTCGAGAGCGCCGCCCGCAGGGCCGCCAGCTCGTCGCGCACGGCCTGCAGCACCAGCGCCCGGCCGAATTCGTCGATTGCCGACGCGATCCCCGGCAGCCCGAGAACGCGGTCGACCGACGGAACGGCGGCCTGCAATGGCTTGGCGGCATGCGACATGTCGATCTGGCGCCCGGTAGTAAATGTCATCTCCGCCGTCAGGCTAGGTGCGCGGGCGAAAACGGTCAACGGGCCGGTCGGATCGTTTGGCCGTCACGGGCATCCCATATAGACTGATCGTTTCACAATCACTGCCCGTTCCGTTTCATCTGACAAATCGTGGGACCGGTCGCGTTAGCTGGAGTGCCGTATGGCTCGATTCAATGAATTGTCGGCAAGGATGCAGAAGGCCCTGGACGGCCTGCTGCCGGATTGTCCGACCTTCGACAACAAACCCTGGGTCGCGGGTCCGCCATTGTCGGCCCGCCGGGTGGCGATGATCTCGTCGGCCGGCTTCCTGCGCCGGGGCGGGAAGCCCTTCGTCGGCGGTGACGCCGACTACCGGGCGATCCCGGCCGACATACCGCCGGGCGACCTGCTGGTCAGCCACGTCTCGCAGAATTTCGACCGCACCGGGTTCCAGCAGGACATCAACGTCATGCTGCCGCTCGACCGGTTGCGCGAGATGGCCGGGGACGGCGAGATCGGGTCGCTCGCCGACACCCATTATTCCTTCATGGGCTCGACGCCGCCGGAGAAGATGGAGCCGGACGCGCGGCGGCTGGCCGCCGAGCTGAAGGCCGACAACGTCGACGCCGTCCTGCTGCTTCCGGTCTGACCGTTCTGCACGCGCGCCGTGAGCGCGCTCGGATACTATCTGGAAGACGAGGGCCTGCCGACGGTGTCGATCAGCCTGGTGCGCAAGCATACCGAGAGGACCGCGCCGCCGCGGGCGCTCTGGGTGCCGTTCGAGCTCGGCCGGCCGGTCGGCCCGGCGAACGATCCGGCGTTCCAGAAGCGCGTGCTGCGCGCGGCCCTGGGGCTGCTGGAGTCGCCGGACGGGCCGGTCGTGCTCGAAGATTTCGATATCGACATGCCGGGCGTGGCCGGCGAGCCAGGCTGGCGCAGCCCGATCCCGATCGCGCCGGCGGACCCCGATACCGCCGACCTCGATGCCCTGACGGCAGCGCTCCGGCGGGAGTTCGAGCAGGTGCGTCCGTTCTACGAGCGCGCGGTGGCGGCACGGGGCCGCACCACGGTCGGCCTGGCGCGGGTCGCGCCGGCCGAATTGCCGGCGCTCGTGGTCTCCTTCTTCGCCGGTGGCCCGGCCGGGAACCCGGTGCCCGAGGTCCGGCCGGGGCATGTCATGCGCTACGCCGCCGACGATCTCCGCGCCTGCTACCTGGAGGCGGCGAGTTTCGGCGACGGCCGGCCGTCCAGCCTGCAGCTCGCCGACTGGTACTGGGACCAGACGCTGGCGGGGCGCACGGTGATGGCGCTGCGCGCGGCCTGTCTCGCGGGCTCGGACAAGGTGCTGTCGACGATCGCCAGGATGATCCTGGTGCCGGGCCGGCAGGTCGACAAGCTGCCGCCGGAGACCGCCTGACGGCGGGCCCGCGGCCGATGCCGGCGACAGCCTTTCGGCCCGGCGCGCTCGGCTGGCGGCCGCGCCTGAGCTATCTCGCGCATCTCGGCAAGGCCGTGCTGCGGCAGCATCACCGCGAGCTGCTGCCGCTGTTGCGCCGGCTGGTTCCCGAGGACGGCGTCGTCTTCGATGTCGGCGGCCATGCCGGCCAGTTCGCCAAGCTGTTCGCCGGCCTGACGCCCCATGGCCGGGTCTATTGCTTCGAGCCCGGCGGCTACGCGCTGTCGATCCTGACCCGGGTCGTGCGTCTGCGGCGTCTGCGCAACGTGACGGTGGTGCCGCTGGGCCTGAGCGATACCGCCGGCGGCGCCGTCCTGCACATGCCGGTCAAGGCCTCCGGCAGCTACGGGTTCGGGCTCAGCCATCTCGGCGCCGGCGACGCCGCGCGGCGGCAGCGCCATGAGGATATCGGGCTCACCACCATCGACGCCTTCTGCGACCGGGAGGATCCCGGCCGCCTGGATCTCATCAAGGCCGATATCGAAGGCTGGGAGTTGCGCATGCTGGCCGGCGGCGCGCGCGCCATCGCCCGGTTCCGGCCGGTGATCCTGCTCGAGGTCTCGGCCGCGCACCTGGCCCGGGCCGGCGACAGTGTCGAGGATCTCTGGCGGTTTCTTGAAGACCTCGGCTACCGGCCAACGCCGTTGGCGGCCGCCGCGACGGGCCGCGCGATACTGGCGCCGCGGCATGGCGGCGGCGACCTGCTCTGGCTGCCGGACGACCACGCGATGTTTATATCTTCGGAATGAGAGATCGTTTGCGAATGGCCTTGCCAGCCCACTCCCCCACCCGGCCACCCATAGGATACTGTCGTTGGGTGGCCGGGAGGGGGAGTGGGCTGGCAAGGCCAAATGGGCCGACCGGTCCATTTTTGGAATGGCCTCTGAATTCTT
>JANQKO010000633.1 GCA_028281075.1 Alphaproteobacteria bacterium
CACACACACACACACACATACACACACACGCAGCCGGGCCACCAGGTCGCCGGGCGGCGGCAGATCGGCGCTGTGGGTCAGCCGCACCAGGATCATCTCGGCCGCCGCCAGCGGCGTCGGCGCCACCTTCACCTCGCCCAGGCCCTTCAGCAGCATCTGCCAGGCCCGCGCCAGCACCGGCATCGACAGCCGCGCGGCCATCTCGCCGCCGCGCGCGCGCTCCTGCGCCGAGACCGTTACGTCGTCGCCGGCGGCCGGCGTCAGCTTCAGCCGCGTCAGCCAGTGCGTCAGTTCCAGCATGTCCTGCAGCACCACCGCCGGGTCGGCGCCGAGATCGTACTGCGCCTTCAGCGAGGTCAGCGCGCCCGCCGCGTCACCGGCCATGACCGCGTCGAACAGGTCGAACACCTGGGCCCGGTCGGCCAGCCCCAGCATGTCGCGCACCTGGCCGGCATCGACCTTGCCGCCGGCATGCGCGATCGCCTGGTCCAGCAGCGACAGGCCGTCGCGGGCCGAGCCGTCGGCCGCCCGGGCGATCAGCCGCAGCGCCTCGTCGTCGGCCGTGGCGCCTTCCCCGTCCAGGACATGGGTGAAATGCGCGACCAGGGCCTCCGGCTCGATGCGGCGCAGGTCGAAGCGCTGGCAGCGCGACAGCACCGTCACCGGCACCTTGCGGATCTCGGTAGTGGCGAAGATGAACTTCACATGCTCGGGCGGCTCTTCCAGCGTCTTCAGCAGGGCGTTGAAGGCCGCGGTCGACAGCATGTGCACTTCGTCGATGATGTAGACCTTGTAGCGGGCTGAGACCGGCAGGTAGCGCACGCCGTCCAGCAGCTCGCGCATGTTGTCGACGCCGGTGCGGCTGGCCGCGTCCATCTCCAGCACGTCGACATGGCGCGATTCGGCGATGCCGACGCAGGTGTCGCAGACGCCGCAGGGCCGCACCGTCGGCCCGCCGGTACCATCCACGCCGGTGCAGTTGAGCGCCCGGGCGATGATCCGCGCCGTCGTCGTCTTGCCGACGCCGCGCACGCCGGTCAGGATGAAGGCATGCGCGATGCGGTTCTCGGCGATCGCGTTCGAGAGCGTCCGCACCATGGCGTCCTGGCCGATCAGCGCCTCGAAGGACTGCGGCCGGTACTTCCGGGCCAGCACCTGATAGGCGGGCGCCGCGGTCTCGGGCCCGGGCTCGGGCGGCGTGCTGGGAAGATCCGTCATGCGGGCTGCGGGTATCGGCCTCCGGCCTGCCGCCGGTTGGTCTTGCGTGTCGGTATTCCGGCAGGCTGCTGGGAGATTGGACAACGACCCGGACCGGACTCGTTACGGCTGCTTCCTTCCGGACCTGACCGGGTTGGCGAGGGGTCCGTCCGCCACCAACCTCCCAACCGCACTATATCAGCTTTTCAACGGCCGGATGCAAGGCCGGCCGGCGGTGCGATTGCTCAAACCCACCGCTTGTGCCACCCTGCCGGCCCGCCCCACGAACCGGTCCAAAACCCGAGGCCGGCACGCCCGAAGGAACGCCGTTACCGTCATGGCCCATATCCACACCTTCGCCGGCAGCCCGCTCGACCGGGCCGGCAACCTGCGCTGCGATCCGGACTGGCTGGCCGGACAGCTCGCCGCGCCGGACAGCCGGTTCCTGCCGCTCTGGCAATTGCGGGCGCTGATGCGCACCGAGGGCCAGCCGACCATTTCCTGGCTGCCGGCGGACGCGGTACGGCCGTTCATGGACCAGGGCGCGATGGTGCTGTTCCTCGGCCTGAACGACGGCCGGGCGCATTTCGCCGTCGACGTCTCGGCGGCCGGGCCCGAGCGCGAGCACCAGCCGTTCCGCGACCACGGCCGCTGGCTCGACGTGCGCAGCGCCGCCATGCAGTGCCCCGGCCCCGACGCGGCGATCCTGGCCCAGGCCCGCTCGCTGATCGACTGGCATGCCCGGCACGGCTTCTGCGCCGTCTGCGGCCAGCCGACGGCGCCGAGAGAGGCGGGCTATGCCCGGCAATGCACGGACGAGGCCTGCAAGGCGCAGCATTTTCCGCGCACCGACCCTGTCGTCATCATGCTGGTGTTCCACGCCGGCGACGTGCTGCTGGGCCGGCAGCGGTTCTTTCCGAAGAACTCCTATTCGGCGCTGGCGGGCTTTGTCGAGCCCGGCGAGAGCCTGGAGGAAGCCGTGCGGCGCGAGGTCATGGAAGAGGCCGGCATTCCCGTCGGCGAGGTCCGCTACCATTCCTCGCAGCCCTGGCCGTTCGTCTCGAACCTGATGATCGGCTGCTACGCCCATGCCAAGGCCCGCGAGATCACGCTCGATCCGCACGAGCTGGAGGACGCGCGCTGGTTCACCCGGCCCGAGATCGCCGACATGGTGGCGAACGCCGGCCCGGACGAGTCGCTGCTGCGCATGCCGCCGCCCCTGTCGATCGCCCACCAGCTCGCCAGAGCCTGGCTGGAAGAAAGCGCCTGACGCCGCGCGAAGTGTCCCCGGATCACCTGAAGTTCAGCAGCAGGACAATCCCGGCGACGATCAGCAGGATGCCGACGACCTCGCTGGCGCTGGAGCGTTCGCGGAACACGAAGTAGGACGCGAGGAAGGTGAACACCAGCTCGATCTGGCCCACCGTGCGCACGTAGGCCGCGTTCTGCATGGTCATCGCCGTGAACCAGCCAATCGAGCCCAGCACCGCGGTGAGGCCGACCAGTCCCGACCGCCGCCAGGTCGACAGCACCAGCGGCAGTTGCGGCCGCTCGCGCCAGACCATGTAGACGCCCATGATCACGGTCTGCAGGCCGATCACCCAGAGCAGCGTATAGGCCGCCGCGATCCAGGCCCCGACATCGCCCAGCGACAGCGCCGCGGCGCGGATCGACACGGCGGTGACGCCGAAGAAGGCGCCCGACAGCAGGCCGATCACCGCCGCCCGGTCGGTCCAGGCCGTGAACAGCCGGGTCCAGCCGGTCTGGCTCTTGACCATGGACAGCACCATCACGCCGATCATGCTGACGACGATGGCGAACAGGCCGCCGGTGCTCACCGGCTCGGCCAGGATGACGATGCCGAAGATGGCGGTCTGCACCGACTCGGTCTTGGAATAGGTCGTGCCGACCGCGAAGTTGCGCAGCCCGAACAGATAGATCAGCAGCGAGGTGGCGATGATCTGGCAGATGCCGCCGAGCAGCGCGAAGCCGAGGAAGGTCGGGTTGACCGGCGGCAGGGTCATGCCGGCGAAGACCAGCAGTCCCGCCACGTAGATCACGGCGACGGGCAGGCCATAGAAGAACCGCGTGAAGGTCGCGGCATTGGTGCTGAGATCGGCCTTAAGCTGCTTCTGGATCGCCGTGCGCACGCATTGCAGGAACGCCGCCGCGATGGTGATGGGGATCCAGAGTTCGGTCATGTCGGCGCGCCGGCGGCGGAACCCCGCGGCCAGCCTTCAGTGTCGCTTAAGCAAGACCGAATGCTCTACGTTGTCGCCTGCTGCAAGACAAGTTAGATAATGTCGCAAACTCATTAGCTCACCTAATATCCGGCCATGACCCGTCGCCTGCCGCCACTGACCGCCTTGCGCGCTTTCGAGGCGACCGCCCGGCATCTGAGCGTCTCCGAGGCGGCTCGCGAGCTGCACGTGACGCAGTCGGCGGTGAGCCAGCAGGTGCGGGTGCTGGAAGATCATCTCGGCCTGTCGCTCTTCCGACGCGCGGGCGGCCGGCTG
>JANQKO010000643.1 GCA_028281075.1 Alphaproteobacteria bacterium
CACATCGCGCGGCGCAGCGCTCCTGCCCTGTCGGCGGCACGGCGCCGCGCAGACCATGATGGCGGTGAGAAATGCAGGCTAGTGACCCGCGATCGTGCCGGCGCCCCAGATGTAGATGCAGCAGAACAGGAAGATCCAGACCACGTCGACGAAGTGCCAGTACCAGGCCGCGGCCTCGAGCCCGAAGTGATGGTCGGGCTTGAAATGCCCCTTGGCGGCGCGGAACAGGCAGACGATCAGGAACAGCGTGCCGATGATCACGTGCGCGCCGTGGAACCCGGTCGCCATGAAGAAGGTCGAGCCGTAGATGCCGCCGGTGAAGGCGAACGGCGCGACGGCGTATTCGTAGGCCTGGACGCAGGTGAACAGCAGGCCCAGCAGCACGGTGACGGTCAGGCCTTGCACGGCGCCCTTCTGGTTGCCCTCGCGCACGGCATGGTGCGCCCAGGTGACGGTGGTGGACGAGGTCAGCAGGATCAGCGTGTTCAGCAGCGGCAGATGCCAGGGATCGAAGGTCTCGATACCGTCGGGCGGCCAGACGCTGCCCATCTGCTCGGTCGGGAACAGGGCGGCGTTGAAATAGGCCCAGAACCAGGCGACGAAGAACATCACTTCCGAGGCAATGAACAGGACCATGCCGTAGCGCAGGCCAAGCTGGACCACCGGCGTGTGGTCGCCCTCGACCACGGCCTCGTGGATCACGTCGCGCCACCAGACGAACATGGTGTAAGCGACGATCAGCAGGCCGATGATCATGATCCACGGCGGACCGTCGTGCATCCACCAGACCAGGCCGACGGGCAGCACCAGGCCGCCGATCGCCGCCAGCGCCGGCCAGGGGCTGGGATTGACCAGATGATAGTCGTGTCCGGGGGCGTGGGCGTCAGCCATTACGAGTTAGCTCCCAAATTAACAGGTTATGCATCGCGTCCATGCCGTTCCGCGGGCCCGTCAGTTCAGCGACACGGCGCCGCCGCCGGCGTCCGGATCGGCACGTTCGGTGACCTTGACCGGCTTGTCGCCGTCCGCGTCCTTCATGGGAAAGAAGGTATAGGACAGCGTGATGGTCTTCACGTCGTCGAGGTTCGGGTCCTCGGAGATCGCCGGGTCGACGAAGAACGACACCGGCATGTCGATCGACTGTCCGGCCGTCAGCACCTGCTCGGTGAAGCAGAAGCAGTCGATTTTGTTGAAATAGATCCCCGCCTTCAGCGGCGTCACGTTGTAGGTCGCCGTGCCCTTGATGTCGCGGTCGGTCGGATTGTGGGCGATGTAGAAGGCGAGCGCCGATTCACCGACCCTGACCTCGACCTGACGCTGCTCGGGCTGGAAGCGCCACGGCATGCCGTTGGCCGTGTCGGCGTTGAACCGGACCTTGATCCGGCGTTCGCCGATCTCGGCCGGCGCCGCGTCGGCGGTCTGGGTCGTGCCGCCATAGCCCGTGACCCGGCAGAACAGCTCGTAGAGCGGCACCGAGGCATAGGACAGGCCGATCATGCCGGCGACGATACCGGCCGCGGTGATGGCGGTGACCCGGTTACGGCGTTGCAGGTCGCTCAATCGAACCCTCCCATCTTGGCAATGGACACGAAGAAGAACAGAACCACCAGGAACAGCAGAACGCCGGCCAGGGCGTAGTTCCGGCCCCGGCGCCTGCGGTGCATCTCGGACACCGGCATCTCAGCCCCCGAACCCGAGCAGCCGGTCGGCCAGCAGCAGGCTGAAAATCAGGAACAGATACAGGATCGAGAAGCCGAACATGCGGCGCGCCGGGCCGTGATCGCCGTCGTTGCCGCGCCGGACGCGGACGGCATGGCCGATGAACACCAGGCCCAGGACGGCGGCGGCGACGCCGTAAACCCACGACGCCAGGCCGATCAGGCTGGGCGCCAGCGTCAGCGGCACCAGCGCCAGGGTATAGAACAGAATCTGCCGCCGGGTTTCGCGGCTGCCGCGGACGACCGGCAGCATGGGCACGCCGACACGGCGATAGTCGCCGGAACGGTAGAGCGCCAGGGCCCAGAAATGCGGCGGCGTCCACATGAAGATGATCGCGAACAGCACCACCGAGGCCAGCGACACGTCGCCGGTGACCGCGGCCCAGCCAATCATCGGCGGGAAGGCGCCGGCGCCGCCGCCGATGACGATGTTCTGCGGCGTGCGCCGCTTCAGCCACATGGTGTAGACGAAGACGTAGAAGCCGATGGTGAGCGCCAGAAGGCCGGCGGCGGCCAGGTTGACGAACAGCCCCATGGCCAGGACCGAACCGATGGCCAGCGTCACGCCGAAGCCCAGCGCCTGACCGGCGTCGATCCGCCCGGCCGGCACCGGCCGGCCGGCGGTGCGGGCCATGTCGGCGTCGATATCGGCGTCGTACCACATATTGATGGCGCCCGACGCGCCGGCGCCGACGCCGATGCACAGCAGCGCCATCAGGGCGATGACGGGGTGGATCTGGCCGGGCGCCAGCATCAGGCCGACAAACCCGGTGAACAGCACCAGGCTCATCACCCGGGGCTTCAGCAGCGCCACATAGTCGGCGACGCGCGCCGGCTCCGAGCCCAGACGCGCGCTGGCCGCGGGTATGACGACCGATGTATCCGACAAAAGCCTATCGCCCTCGTTGCCTGCGTCGAGACGCCGCCGCTACTTGATCTGCGGCAGTTGCTCGAACTGGTGGAACGGCGGCGGCGACGACAGGGTCCATTCCAGCGTGGTCGCGCCCTCGCCCCAGGGATTTTCGGCGCACCGCTCGCCGGCGCGGAACGTCCGCCAGAGGATGTACAAGAACAGGAACACGCCGGCGAAGGAGATGTAGGACCCGATCGACGAGATGTAGTTCCAGCCCGCATAGGCGTCGGGATAGTCCGGAATGCGCCGCGGCATGCCGGCCAGCCCCAGGAAGTGCTGCGGGAAGAAGATCAGGTTCACGCCGACGAAGGTGACCCAGAAGTGCAGCTTGCCGAGCGTTTCGGGATACTGCCGGCCGCTCATCTTGCCGATCCAGTAGTAGAACCCGGCGAAGATGGCGAACACGGCGCCCAGCGACAGCACGTAGTGGAAGTGCGCGACGACGTAGTAGGTGTCGTGCAGCGCGATATCCATGCCGGCATTGGCCAGGACGACGCCGGTGACGCCGCCGACCGTGAACAGGAAGATGAAACCGACGGCCCAGAGCATGGGCGTCTTGAACTCGATCGAGCCGCCCCACATGGTGGCGATCCAACTGAAGATCTTGATGCCGGTGGGCACCGCGATGACCATGGTCGCGGCCGTGAAGTAGGCCCGCGTGTCGACGTCCATGCCGACCGTGTACATGTGGTGGGCCCAGACGATGAAGCCGACCACGCCGATCGCCACCATGGCGTAGGCCATGCCGAGATAGACGAACACGGGCTTGCGCGAGAAGGTCGAGATCACCTGGCTGACGATGCCGAAGCCCGGCAGGATCAGAATGTAGACCTCGGGATGTCCGAAGAACCAGAACAGGTGCTGGAACAGGATCGGATCGCCGCCGCCGGCCGCGTCGAAGAAGGCGGTGCCGAAGTTGCGGTCGGTCAGCAGCATGGTG
>JANQKO010000016.1 GCA_028281075.1 Alphaproteobacteria bacterium
CGGCATGGTGTGGGTGATCAGGTCGTCGATGTTGATCTTGCCGTCCATGTACCAGTCGACGATGCGCGGCACTTCCGTGCGGCCCTTGGCGCCGCCGAAGGCGGTGCCGCGCCAGACCCTGCCGGTGACGAGCTGGAACGGCCGGGTGCTGTTCTCCTGGCCGGCGCCGGCGACGCCGATGGTGACGCTCTCGCCCCAGCCCTTGTGGGCGCATTCCAGCGCCTGGCGCATGACCTCGACGTTGCCGATGCATTCGAAGCTGTAGTCGGCGCCGCCGTTCGTCAGCTCGACGAGATGCGCCACCAAGTCACCCTCGACCTCGGCCGGGTTGACGAAATGGGTCATGCCGAACCGCTCGGCCAGCGGCCGTTTGGCCGGGTTGGTGTCGACGCCGACGATCATGTCGGCGCCGACCAGGCGCGCGCCCTGGATCACGTTGAGGCCGATGCCGCCCAGGCCGAAGACAACGACGTTGGCGCCGGGCTCGACCTTGGCCGTGTTGATCACCGCGCCGAGGCCGGTGGTGACGCCGCAGCCGATATAGCAGACCTTGTCGAAGGGTGCGTCCTCGCGGATCTTCGCCAGCGCGATCTCCGGCACGACGGTATATTGCGCGAAGGTCGACGTGCCCATGTAGTGGTAGACGGCCTCGCCGTTCAGCTTGAACCGGCTGGATCCGTCCGGCATCAGGCCCTGGCCCTGGGTCACGCGGATCGCCTGGCAGAGGTTGGTCTTGCCACTGAGGCAGTAGTCACATTGGCGGCATTCGGGCGTGTAGAGCGGGATCACGTGATCGCCGGCCTTCAGACTGTCGACGCCGGGGCCGCATTCGACCACCACGCCCGCGCCCTCGTGGCCCAGGATGGCGGGAAAGATGCCCTCCGGATCGGCGCCCGACAGCGTGAACTCGTCCGTGTGGCAGATGCCGGTCGCCTTGATCTCGACCAGGCATTCGCCTTGCTTCGGGCCCTCGAGCTGTACGGTCTCGATCGACAGCGGTTCACCGGCCTTGAAGGCGACGGCGGCTTTGGCGTCCATTGAGGCTCTCCCTTCTGCGGTCGTTCCGTCGACATTTTCTCCGGTCAGGTGGCGTAGTCCGGCTCGTCGCGGTCGAGCAGGCGCTTCAGCGACTCGAAATGCCGCGCGGCGGAGGCGGCGACATGCGGCATGATCTGCTCGTGCGTGTGCCGCGCCATGTTGTCGCTGACCTTCTTCAACGGCAGGCCGGTCGACATGGCGATGATCTGGGCCTGGCAGGCGCGCTCCAGGTAGTAGAGCGCGTCGAAAGCCTGGGCGACGGTCGGTCCGACCACGGTGACGCCATGGTTCGCCATGAACATCACCTCCTTGTCGCCCATGGCCGTGGCGATGCGGTCGCCCTCGTCGTTCGCCAGCGCCAGGCCGTTGAAGTCCTCGTCATAGGCGATCCGGCCGTAAAACCGGATCGCCGACTGGATCGTGGGTTCCAGCCGGCCGCCATGCACCTGCGTCAGCGCCGTGGCATGGGGCTGGTGCGTGTGCAGGACGCAGGCGGCGTCCGGCGCCATCAGGTGAATGCGCGAATGGATGTAGAACGCCGTGTCCTCGGCGATGCCGTCGCCCTCGATCACGTTGCCGTCGACGTCGACGACCAGCAGGTTGCTGGCCGTGACTTCCGACCAGTGCAGCCCGTAGGGGTTCAGCAGGAAGCGGTCGCGGCTGCCCGGCAGCATCAGGGTGAAGTGATTGCAGATCCCCTCGTGGAACCCGTTGCGCACGGCCAGGCGGAAGGCCGCGGCCAGATCGACCCGGGCCTGCCAGACGGCGTCGTCGCCGGCCGGTACCGGTACTGCGGCTATGCTCATATCCCGTCGTCCCTCCCTCACATCAGCGCACCGTTATACACGGCGGTCCGGCGGCGTTCCAGGCGAAGGCGTTCGGTTAACCGTCGATATGGCCGATATGCGTTGATGGCCATTCGGGGCCCGGCTATGCTGCCGGCATGTTCATCGGCGGCAGGCTGAACAAGAACGACAGCCGCCAATCGGGTCTGGGAGGTATCACAGCATGAAGACACCCGCATTCCGTTTCGGCACCGCGCTGGCCGGCCTGGCGGCGGTCGGCCTGGTCACCACTGGCCTGGTCGCCACCGGCCCGGCCGCGGCGGCCGAGGTCGAAGGTCCGAAGGTCGACTGGAACCTGTCGCTCTGGGGCAAGAAGCGCGCCTTCACCAGGGGCCTTGAGGCCGTCGTCGCGCACGTCTCCGAGAAGACCGGCGGCAACTTCACGATCAACATGGCGCTTGGCGAGGCGCTGTCGAAATCGCGTGAGAACCTGGACGGCATCCAGCTTGGCGCGTTCGAGATGGCGGCATTCTGCAACTTCTACCATCCGGGCAAGAATCCCTCGTTCATGGTGATGTCGCTGCCGTTCCTGCCGCTGGCGAACCCCGACGTGCACCAGAAGGTGGCCGAGGCGCTGTACCAGCACCCGGCCGCGGTCGCCGACATGGACCGCTGGAACGCCAAGCTGTACCTGTCGTCCCTGCTGCCGCAGTACGAGTTCCTCGGCCGCGGCGACGCGCCGACCTCGATCAACGGCTTCGACGGCATGCGCGTGCGCGCCGGCGGCGGCATCGGCCGCGCCATGGAGGTGCTCGGCGCGACGCGGATGACCGTGCCGGCGCCGGAGGTCTATACCGTGATCGAACGCGGCACCGTCGATGCCGTGTCCTTCCCGTTCACCTACGCGCACTTCGCCTATCGCGTGCACGAGGTCGCCACCTGGTACACCTCGAACTTGAAGCCCGGCACCAGCGAATGCCCGACGGTGATCAACAAGGACGCCTGGGCCAAGCTGCCGCCGCAGTACCAGCAGCTTCTGATGGACGCGAAGCCCGTCGGCTACGCGGCCCTGAAGCAGGCCTATGCCGATATCGACAAGAAGAACCTGCCGGTCCTGGAGCAGAAGCTGCAGAAGATCGTCTATTCGGACGCCGACCTGGATACGTTCCGCACCAAGGCCGGCCAGCCCGTCTGGGACGAATGGGTGGAGCAGAACAAGGACAAGTTCGATTCCGCCGGCGTGCTGAAGCTGGTGCTCGACACCGCCAAGGGGGCGATGTAGGACGGATCGGGACTTCCGCCGGGACGTCGGACGCCCGATGTCCCGGCCATCGTCCGGTCTGACATGCGGCCGTACCCGCCTGAACACCGCAAGGCATCCGCCTGATGTCCGGCTTTGACCGCGCGCTCGCCCGCGTCGAGACGGCTTTCAACCTGATGGCCGCCTTCAGCATCTTCGTACTGATGTTCCTTGGCGTGGCCCAGGTGCTCGGCCGCAAGCTGTTCAACATGCCGATCTTCGGCTATCTCGATATCGTCGAGCAGGCGATCGCGCTGTTCGCCTTCCTGGGCATCGCCTACTGCCAGCGGCTGGGCGGCCATATCCGCATGGAGCTGCTGCTGACCCAGCTTCGCGGCCGCGCGCTGTGGCTGGCCGAAGCCGTCGGCATCGTGCTGGCGCTGGCCGTGATCGCGCTGCTGATCGAGAACAGCTTCGGGCATTTCCTGCGCGCTTATGAGTATGGCGACTCGACCATCGACGCCGAGATCCCGGTCTGGCCCTCGAAGCTGCTGGTGCCGATCGCCTTCACGCTGCTCTGGCTGCGGCTGGTGCTGCAGCTCGTGGAATATGGCCGGCTGGCGCGAAACCCCGACAGCAAGCCGCGCGGGGTGCCGACCATCGCCGCGCTGAGCGAGCAGGCCCAGCGCGAGATCCAGGACGCGGGCGTCGACGACGCGCCGTCACGGACGGCGCGGGACGGAGGCTAGGTGATGGATCCATTGACCATCGGCATCATCGGCATGGGCGGCCTGATCCTGCTGGTGGTGATCGGCGTGCGCGTGGTCTTCGCGGCGGCGATCGTCGGCATGGTCGGGCTGGTCTCCATGCTCGGCTGGGACGCCGGCACCGGCATGGCCGGCACCATCCCGCATTCGAAGTCGGTGGCCTATACGCTCAGCGTCCTGCCGATGTTCATCCTGATCGGCTATCTCGCCTTCCATGCCGGCCTGACCACGGCGCTGTTCGACGCGGCGCGCAAATGGGTCGGCTGGGTGCCGGGCGGTCTCGCCGTCGCCAGCGTCTTCGCCACGGCTGGCTTCGCCGCCGTGTCCGGCGCCAGCACCTCGACCGCGGCCGTGTTCTCGCGCATCGCCATTCCGGAGATGCTGCGCAACAATTACGACCGCCGGCTCGCTGCCGGCGTGGTCGCGGCCGGCGGCACGCTGGCCTCGCTGATCCCGCCCAGCGCGATCCTGGTGATCTACGCCATCATCGTCGAGGAATCCGTCGGCCGGCTGCTGCTGGCGGGCTTCATACCGGGCATCTTCTCGGCCGTGATCTATGCCGGCCTGATCATCATCCGCGCCAAGATGAATCCGGAGCTGGGCCCGGCGATCCGCGGCTACACCTGGGGCGACCGGTTGCGCGCGCTGCCCGGCACCTCGCCGATCATCCTGGTGATCTTCATCATCTTCGGCTGCATCTATTTCGGCTGGGCGACGCCGACCGAGGCCGGCGCCATGGGCGCCTTCGTCGTCTTCACCATGGCCATGCTGCGCGGCATGAAATGGCCGAACCTGCGCGACGCGCTGCTGGAGACGGCGAAGCTGACCGTGATGATCTTCTCGATCATCTGGGGCATTCTGGTTTTCGTGCGCTTCCTGGGCTTCGCCCGGCTGCCGGAGGCGTTCGCCGAGTGGATCATCGCGCTGCCGTTCCCGCCGATCGTGATCATCATCTTCATCCTGCTGGCCTATGCCGTGCTCGGCATGTTCATGGACGCCATCGGCATGCTGCTGCTGACCCTGCCGGTGGTCTATCCGGCCGTGGTGGCGCTGGGCTACGATCCGATCTGGTTCGGCATCATCGTCGTGAAGATGGTCGAGATCTGCCTGGTGACGCCGCCGATCGGGCTGAACTGCTATGTCGTCAACGGGGTCAGACCGGACATACCACTCGAGGACGTGTTCCGCGGCATCGGCCCGTTCTTCATCGCCGACGTGCTGACCGTGGCGCTGCTGGTGGCGTTCCCGCAGATCATCCTGTTCCTGCCGAACACCATGTTCAACTGATCCGGCCCGCAGGCGGGGTCAGTCGTCGATCTCGACCTCCAGGCCCAGGATCATGGCGCTCCACGACTTGCCGTGGCCATCCAAATTCAGCGACTCGTTGACGCCGCCTTCCAGCGCCGCGTCCATGACGAAGTTCAGGCCGTGGAGATGCGGCAGCTCGTGGCGTTCGACCGGTCCGGTCAGCACGCCGCCGAAGGCCGCCTTCAGGACCTCCGGCGTGACCTGCCGCCGCACCGCCGCGTAGTGCCGGGGCGCGTAGACCCAGAGCGAGACGTTCGACCGGTTGCCCTTGTCGCCGGCGCGGGCGTGCGCGATCTCGCGCAGCATTACCCGGCGGCTCATGCCGTGAACAGCTCGACGCCGGGCGCGACCGCGTCGCGGTCGATGAAGGCCGAATAGGTCATCACGCTGGGGCTGGCCCGGCCGCGGAAGCCGCCGCCGGCCGCCGGGCCGCAACACAGCAGCGCCTCGACCTCCCACAGCAGCGTCTCGGCCTCCTCGCGGCCGGCGGCGCGCATGGCGCAGCGCAGGCGCACGTCCCGGCTGTCGGTCGCGTAGTCGGTGCCGGAGCCGTGCAGCGCATTGACCCCGATCAGGTCGACCCGCAGCGGGGCGTTGCTGCCATGCACGTGCCGCATGCGCTCGACGACGATG
>JANQKO010000064.1 GCA_028281075.1 Alphaproteobacteria bacterium
TCGACCAAATTCCAGGAGATGGAGTGGCATTTGCACGCCGCGCTGTTCCTGCTGTGTCTGGGCTTCGGCTACGTCAAGAACTCCCATGTGCGGATCGAGATCATCCGCGAGCATTTCGATACCCGGACCAAGGCCACGCTCGAAATCCTCGGCTGTGTCCTGTTTCTGGCGCCCTATGCGGCGCTAGTGCTTTATTTCGGGCTCGATTTTGCCCAGCGCTCCTATGACATGGGCGAGGTGTCCTCGGCGCTGACCGGGTTGACCCATCGCTGGATCATCAAGTCCTTCGTGCCGATCGGCATGGTGCTGCTGCTGCTCGCCGGCGCCGCGGTCGCGTTGCGCAACATCGCTTATCTGGTGGATCCGCGCGGCGAATCGGGCGCCGTCTACGACATCGCGCTGGAGCTGCACAATCCCGAGGAAGAGCTGCGCCGGCTCGAGGAAGCCGAGCTCGAGTCGATCAAGCAAGAGAGCGTGGAGCGGGCCGAGTCCGACGGCTCCGGCTCGCACAGGACGGGGGAGCGGGCCGGCAAGGCCCCGAAAATGAGCCGACAGGCTCATTTTCAAACGGTCTCTCGGTACAAGTGTCGGCCGGATTGGGCGCGGCCGTCAACGGCCCCGCGCGGCGGGCTCAGGATTCCTCGAGAACCGGGTCGAAACGCTGCCAGGGCGATGGCATTTCATTGCGCCCGACCGGCCGGAAACCGAATCGCTGATACATCGGCAACGCCTTCGGATGATCCAGCGTGCAGGTGTTCACCGTCAGACGCGCCGGCTCGCGCGACCAGGCGATGTCGATGGCCTTGGCCAGCAGGTAAGGCCCCAGACGCATGCCGATGAAATCCGGCATGATGCCGAAATAGGCGAGATCGATATCCGGCTTCTCCCGGCGGTCGAGCTCGAAGAAGCCGGCCGGCACGCCGTCGACATAGAGCACGAAGACGTCGACGCGGTCGTGCCGGATGATTTCCGCCAGGGCATCGTCGCTGAGCTTCTTGCGGTCGGTCCAGATCCAGTCACGGCCGACGGCATGGTAGAGGTAGCGATAGAAGCCGACCGTCGGATTGACGGCCTGCAGCAGGGCGAGCTTCTTCGGCGTCGGCGCGACCAGGGGCAGGGGCGGCCGCCGGGTCATTTCCAGGTAGGTGATGACGACGGGCTCGTCGGTCTTCTGGCCGCCCGCCTTGACCGGCTTGCCATCGAGCCGCTTCGACATCACCTCCCGCGGCTCGACCATGTAACCCATGCGCTGGTAGAAGCCGATCACCCGCGTGTTGGTGTCGCGGACCATCAGCTCGATCTTCTGCACGCCGGCCTTGTCCAGCCACTTCTCGCAGGCATGGATCATGCGCCGACCGAGCCCCTGGTCCCGTTCGTCGGGATGCGTGGCGACGTACCACATCCAGCCGCGGTGGCCATCGTGCCCCACCATGGCGGCGGCGATCACCCGGTTGTCGCGTTCACCAACCAGTATGTCGCCATGGCCGCTGTCGCGGCAGAACCGGAAGTCCCGCACGGGATCGTTGAGCGGATTGACCAGCAGGCCGGACGCGTCCCAGAGCGCGATGACGGCGGCCTCGTCGTCCGCCTCGGCGCCGCGGATGTTCATGGCGCGATCAGGTGACGACGGGCGTGTCGGCACGACCGCCCCATTCGCTCCACGAGCCATCGTAGAGCGAGATATCGTCTCGGCCGGTCACGTGCAGGCCCAGCAGCAGCAGCGCCGCCGAAATGCCCGAGCCGCAGGACGTCACGACCGGCGCGCCGTCGTTGATGCCGGCGGCGTGGAACAGCTTCTTCAGGTCGGCCGCCGGTTTCAGCGTGCCGTCGCCGTTCAACAGGTCAGCGTAGGGCAGGTTGAAGGCGCCGGGCATGTGCCCGCTGCGCATGCCGGCGCGCGGCTCGGGCTCGCGGCCGCTGAACCGCCCGGCCGCGCGGGCATCCAGGATCTGTTCGTCGGCGCTCCTGGTCAGGCCCAGAACCTCGTCAAGCGAGCGCACCATGCCCGGACGGAACTCGGCCGCGAAGGCCGCCGGCGCCACCGCCGGCGGCGCGTCGGTGACGGCGTGGCCGTCGGCGCGCCACTTGCCCATGCCGCCGTCCAGCACGGCGACGTCGCCGTGGCCGAAGGCGCGGAACATCCACCAGACCCGACAGGCGCCGGTCATCTTGCCGCCGTCGTAGCAGACGATCCGGTGACCGTTGCCGATGCCCAGCCCGCCGACCGCGTCGCCGAACCCGGCGGCGGTCGGGAACATATGCGGCAGCGGACTGTCGGTATCGCAGATCCCGTCGATATCGAAGAACACCGAACCCGGGATGTGGGCGGCGTCGTATTCACCCCGGGGGCTGCGGTTTTCCGTCGGCAGATAGAACGACCCGTCGACCACGCGCAGGTCGGGCGCGCCGAGATTATCGGCCAGCCAGTCCGTCGATACCAGCGGACCGAATTCGTCGTCGGACATGATTGGTTTCCCGTTGTCGCGATACCTAGTCGGCGAAGGCCAGCGAGACACGTCGGTTCTGCCGGCCCTTCTTCTCGATCTTGCGCACCAGCACGGCGCCGATCTCGGACGTGTTGCGCACATGCGTGCCACCGCAGGGCTGCAGGTCGCAATCGGCCACGTCGATCAGCCGCACCCGGCCGGCGCCCGTCGGCGGCTTCACCGACATGGTCTTGACCAGATCCGGTTTCGCCGCCAGCTCGTCGTCGGTGATCCAGGTCGGCGTCACCTCGTGCCCGGCCTGAACCAGCGCGTTGAGCTTCTCGGTGATCTCCTCCTTCGTCTGCGCCAGCTCGGGCATGTCGAAGTCGAGGCGCCCCTTGTCGTCGCCGACCTGGCCGCCGGTCACCGGAAACGGCAGCACGGCCGACAGCAGGTGCATGCAGGTATGCATGCGCATCAGCCGATAGCGCCGGTCCCAATCGATCGCCGCCGTGACCTTCGCGCCCACGTCCGGCAAGGCCTCGCCCTCGGCGGGCACATGAACGATTTCGTCCGGCGTGTCGCCCTTGACGGTGGTGGCGATCCGGATGCCGGAACCGTCGGCCAGCGTCAGCGTGCCGGTATCGCCGGGCTGGCCGCCGCCGGTCGGATAGAAGACCGTGCGGTCCAGCACGATGCCGCCGCGGTCGTTGACCGCGACCACCCCAGCCTCGCAGGACGCGAGATAGGCGTCGTCGCGGAACAGCGGCTCGGTCATGACGCGCCTCCCGCCGGATCCAGCCAGGGCGGCGTCGGCAGGCCCTTTTCCCGCAGGAAGGCCGCGTTGAACATCTTGCTCATGTAGCGCTGCGCGCCGTCGCAGAGCACGGTGACGATGGTATGGCCGGGGCCCATCTCCTTGCCCATGCGGATCGCGCCGGCGACGTTGACGCCGCTCGAGCTGCCGAGGCAGAGGCCCTCGTGCTGCAGCAGGTCGAAGGCCACCGGCAGCGCTTCCTCGTCGGGAACCTGGAACGGCAGGTCCACCTCCAGCCCTTCCAGGTTGCCGGTGATCCGGCCCTGGCCGATGCCCTCGGTGATCGAGCTGCCTTCCGCCTTCAGTTCGCCGTTGACGTAGTAGTTGTAGAGCGCCGCGCCCATCGGGTCGGCCATGCCGATCTTCACGTCGGGCTTGCGCTCGCGCAGCGCGGCGGCGACGCCGGCCAGCGTGCCGCCGGTGCCGACGGCGCAGATGAAGCCGTCGATCCTGCCGTCGGTCTGGGTCCAGATCTCCGGCCCCGTGGTGTCGATATGCCCCTGCCGGTTCGCCACGTTGTCGAACTGGTTGGCCCAGATCGCGCCGGCGTCGTGCTTCTCCGCCATCTCGGCGGCGAGACGGCCGGAATACTTGATGTAGTTGTTGTCGTCGCGATAGGGCACGGCCGCTACCTCGCGCAGGTCGGCGCCGCAGAGTCGCAGCATATCCTTCTTTTCCTGCGTCTGCGTCTCGGGGATGACGATGATGGTGCGGTAGCCGCGCGCGTTGGCGACCAGCGCCAGGCCGATGCCGGTATTGCCGGCCGTGCCCTCGACGATGATGCCGCCGGGTTTCAGCAGCCCCCGGGCCTCGGCGTCCTTGACGATGGCGAGCGCCGCCCGGTCCTTTACCGAGCCGCCGGGGTTGAGGAATTCGGCCTTGCCGTAGATCTCGCAACCCGTCAGCTCGGAGGCCTGTTTCAGGCGGATAAGCGGCGTGTTGCCGATCGTGTCTGTAAAGCCATCACGGACATTCATGTCGGGTCGATCCTGCGGCGGAAATAAGGAAAACGTGCAAGCGATGGAGACTACCCGCCGGCACCGGCCGCGATCAAGCTGATGGCCTCGCGTCCGGCCGCCCAGCGCGCAGCCGGTCCCGGTTCAGCGCCAGCCACTGCAGGGCGATCACGGCGGGGCTGGCCACGATCCGGCCGTCGTTCACGGCCGCCATGGCCTCGGCGAACGGCATGACGGCGACACGGATGTCCTCGTTCTCGTCGGCCAGTCCGTGGATGCCGCCGGCATCGCCGGCGTCGACCGGCGCGCAGAACACGATGATCCGCTCGCTGAGCGTGCCGGGACTGGTGTAGTAGCGCAGGACCGGCCACAGGCGGGACAGGCGCAGGCCGGCTTCTTCCAGCACCTCGCGCCGGGCCGCCGCCTCGACCGCCTCGCCGTGATCGACCGCGCCGGCCGGAATCTCCAGCATCCAGGGGGCCTCGCCGGTCACGTAGCCGCCGATCCGGAACTGCTCGATCAGGACGACCTGGTCCCGAACGGGGTCGTAGGGCAGGACGGCCACGGCCTCGCCGCGCTCCAGGACCTCGCGGTCGACCGGCGCGCCGAAACCGCCGGCGAACAGCCGGTGCCGCAACTCGTAGCGGCCGACACGGTAATAGCCCTGGTAAACGGTTTCCCGTTTCAGGACCTCGACGTCTTGGTGGCCGAAGCCCGATTTCGTCATGAGATCAACTCAAGTCCTCTTGCGGCGGCACGACACGGCGGACCAGCGGACCGATGGTCAGCCCCTGCACGACGATGGAAAACACGACGACGCCATAGCAGACGGCGAGGATCACGTCCTTCTCGGGCGTGGCCGGCAGCGACAGGGCGAGCGCCACCGAGATCCCGCCGCGCAGGCCGCCCCAGGTCAGCGCCGGTATGGCGCCCCGGGTGAACTCGCGGAAAGCGCCCAGCACGCGGATCGGCAGGCCGACCGCCACGAACCGCGCCGCCAGCACGACGGGGATCGCCAGCAGCGCCGCCCAGATCACCCCCGCGTCGCCCTTGATCAGCACCACTTCCAGGCCGATCAGCAGGAACAGGACGGCGTTCAGGATCTCGTCGACCAGCGTCCAGAAATTGTTGAGGTGCGCGCGGGTCGTCTCGCTCATCGCCAGCCGGGAGCCATGGTTGCCGATCAGCAGGCCGGCCGCCACCATGGCGATCGGTCCGGAGACGTGCAGGGCTTGCGCGATCTGGTAGGTGCCGGTCACCAGCGCCAGCGTGATGATGACCTCGAGATTGTGCTCGTCGACCGACCGCATGGCGAGAAAGGCCAGCAGCCCGGTGCAGAGGCCCAGCGCGGCGCCGCCGACGGCGTCGCGCAGGAACAGGCCGGTGATGTCGACCGCGTCGACGATTGCGGCACTCTCGCCGGCCGTGCCCACGGCGATGCCGGCGACGATGGTGAAGACGACGACGCCGACACCGTCGTTGAACAGGCTTTCACCGGCGATCTTCGCTTCCAGGCTGTGCGGGACCTTGGTGGTCTTCAGGATGCCGAGCACGGCGACCGGATCGGTGGGCGAAATCAGCGCGCCGAACAGCAGGCAGTAGATGAACGGCATGTCGATGCCGAGCAGCCCGAACACCAGCGACATCGCGTAGCCGATAAGAAACGTCGACAGCACGACACCGAAGGTCGCCATCACGGCGATCGCCCATTTCCGCCGGGCGAGCTGCGAGATATCGACATGCAGCGCGCCGGCGAACAGCAGAAAGCTCAGCATGCCGTCCATCAGGGTGCCGGAGAAATCGATCTCGACGAGCAAGGCGCGCAGGCCCGCGCCCAGGCCCCAGGCCGGAACGATTGCATCGAGCGCCAGCACCGCGAGCGACGCGCAGAGCGCGATCAGCACCAGGCCGATGGTGCGCGGCAACCGCAGGAACCGGTGGTTCAGGTAACCGAAGACCGCCGCCAGCGTGAGCAGGATGGCGATGTCGTTAAGGACCGTATCAATCATGCCTGGCTTCGGCGGAAGCGGGAGGGGCGCATCAGTTCATGCCCGCGCGCCGGCGGACATAGCGGTTGTCGTCGCGGCCGTCGAAGAACTGCTCCAGCAGCGGATGGCGGATCGGATCGCCGGTTTCGTCCGTATCGAGGTTCTGCTCGGCGACGTAGGTGGTGTGCGAGGCGTCGTGCACCAGGACATGGTACCAGGGCCGGTCCTTCGGCGGCCGGGACCGGGCCATCTGCTCGTACCACTCCTCGGTGCCGCGGAACACCGGATCGACGTCGAAAATGACGCCGCGATAGCCGAACAGCTTGTGCCGAACGGGCTCGCCGATGCCAAACCGTGCCTTCAACATCGCCATCTGCCAGACCGCTTGCTTTTTTTCTTGCCAATCCGCCGTCGAGGTCGATCTCATATCACAGCTTGCGCCGCCCAGCGAAGGGAAGGTCCGACCGATGCCGCGGATACTGCCGTCACTCCTCGTCTGCCTGGTGCTGTTGATCGGGACCGCGCCGGACGGCCATGCCGGGCCGGGCGGCGTCACGGCGGCCGACCGCGCGGCCATGGAGGACGTGATCCGGCGGCAGATCGACGCCTTCCGCCGGGATGACGGCCAGGCGGCGTTCTCGTTCGCGACGCCCGATATCCGCCGCATGTTCCGCACGCCGGAGATTTTCATGTCGATGGTGCGGCAGGGCTACGCGCCGGTCTACCGGCCAAGGGAGGTCGAGTTCCGCGACGTCATCGAGCGCGACGGCGCGGTGATGCAGCGGGTTTACGTGGTCGGACCGGACGGCATCCCGGTCATCGCGCTCTACACAATGGAACGGCAGTCGGACGGCATCTGGAAAATCGGCGGCTGCACGCTGTTGAAGTCGGATGACGTAACGGCTTAACCGGCGTTAACCATGTTTCAGAAATTTCTCCCGGGACATGATCCGGAACCACCTGCCTGTCGTATTTGGGATAGCTGAAAACGGCCCGGGACGCGGGCAAGAGCCATGGCGTGTTGAGTATATGCCGACACATCATCTGACCGACGAGCTGCTGCTGGACTATGCGGCCGGCAACCTGGACGCGATGACGGGCATGCTTGTCGCGACCCATCTGGCGCTGTGCCCGACCTGCCGCGCCGTGGCGGCCGACTGCGACCGGTTCGGCGGAACGCTGCTGGAAGACCTGCCGGCGGCGAGCCTGGCGGACGATGCGCTTGCCCGGACGATGTCGGCCATCGAGGGCATCCCGTTCGATGGGCCGGAAGCGGCCGCCGCCGGCGGTGTCCGACCGTCCGACCTGCTGCCGCGACCGTTGCGGGACGTGGTCGGCAACGACATCGAACGCCTGGACTGGCGCCGCCGGTTCCCGGGCGTGCAGGAAGCGCTTATCGCCACCACGCCGGACGGCCCGACGGCGTCGCTGCTGCGTATTCAGGCCGGCCGCGCGGTGCCGCGGCACACGCACCATGGCGAGGAATACACCATGGTGCTGAGCGGTGGCTTCACGGATCACCTCGGCAGCTTTCGCCGCGGCGATGTCGCCATCACCGACGCGACGGTGCAGCACCGGCCCGTCGCCGACCGGCACGGCGATTGCCTCTGCCTGGCGGTGACCGACGCGCCGCTGCATTTCGCCGGACCACTGGGATGGCGACATCGCCGCGGCGAAAGCTGCCGAGGTGATCCGTGAAGCCACCGCTCAGCACCATGGTGTATTCCTCGCCATGGTGCGTGTGCCGA
>JANQKO010000076.1 GCA_028281075.1 Alphaproteobacteria bacterium
CCAGCACGGCGTCGCCCTTGTCGCCGCCGACCGGCTTCAGCTCGCATACCATCTTGCCGGCCTGGACCTCCAGCCGGCCGCCGCTGGCGGCGGCGAAGGAGCCGACGATATCCGCGCAGGCCGTCGCCCGCTCGGGCGCCCGGCGATAATGCAGCGCCAGGCTCAAGCCCTTGTCTTCCAGGTGCACGTTGACGTTGGTGGCGGCAAAGGCCTGCAGGCGCTCGCGGGCGGCGGCGATCTCGCCGGCGCCGCCGTCGCGGCGGTGCATGTGGCCGTCGGGCGTGCGCCGTTCCAGGCCGTGCAGGCCGGCGACGGCGGTGACGGTCCGGCCGAGAAAGCGGTCGATATCGGCGATCGGCCGGCCCGAGACCACGGCCAGCGCGCCGTCGAGGCCGCGGGCGACGCGGTCGAGCACGTCGCCGAGCGACGGGTCGACGACGATGCTGTCGGGCGTTTCCGCGATCTCGACCAGCGTGCCGTCGAAATCGAGGAACAGCGCCCAGTCCCTGGCGGGTCGCGGTAGCCGGTTTTCGCCCATCTGCATAACCACACCACTTACGACGGTAACCGTTTAGTTAAGGTTACGATTCAGCCGCCCCACGGGCCGTGCCACCGCGATGCCATCGCGGCGACAGAGGTAACCAAATCGTCCGGCGATGTCGAGGCGCCGCGCGGCCCGATCCCGGATGGTTGAACGGCGCACATTAAGAAAATCTTGTGGGTGTGTTTGGGGCTGCTAGACTGGTCCGCGACGTTGTCGGGATGCGAAGAACCGCGGCGATAAGCCGCCTGCTCGCACGGCTTGGGAGGCTGAACTGCGTCATCACTGCAGCATTGCCGGACGACGGACCGGGGCGGCCTCCGTTGGGATGTCCGACACATGACCATTCGCGGAAAACAAAATAATGACACACGCGCCAACCAGGCACGCCCGAACCGGGGCGACCGCCGCCCACCAGCCTGATTCACGCCTGCCGGCCGCCGCCGCGGAGGCGCGGCGATGATCGTATTTCCGGCCCTGCCGACCCGCAATTTCCGGATGAACGTGGTCTACGCCGCGCCGGCGCTCAACGCCGAGGAATGCGACCGCATTCGCGGATCGGCCAAGGACGACGCCTGGGAGGCCGGCCTGGTCGGGGCGAAACAGGCCGGCGCGGCCGGCTTCGCGGCCAAGGCGAACGTCCGCAGCATGCAGCAGCAGCCGCTGCCGCTGGGCAGCCAGGGCTATCCGCTGGGGCATCTCGCGCACCACATCTGCAACGTCAACGGCGAGCATTGGGGCTTCGACCTCAGCGGCTTCGTCGCCGACGACCATCCCTGGATCATGAAGTATTCGGCGACGAGCCGGGACCATTACGATTGGCATGTCGATCTCGGAAAATCGGTGAACGCCTCGCGCAAGCTCGGCTTCACGCTGCAGCTTTCCGAGTCCGACGAGTATGAAGGCGGCGATCTGGAATTCCTGAACCTGGGCATGGACCGCCAGACGCTGCGGCAGAAGTCGACGCTGATCATCTTCCCGGCCTATTGGACGCATCGGGTGACGCCGGTGACCCGTGGCACGCGCTACGCCGTGGTCGGCTGGGTGCACGGTCCGAGCTTCCGCTGATGACGGCCGAGGCGCCCGACCACGCCGCCGCGTTCGCCCGGGACCGCTACCTGGTGTTGCCCGGCTTCGTGGCCCGGCCGATCTGCAATTTCCTGGCGAACTACATTTTCGTCCTCGATTCCGCCGGCCACATGGAACCGGACAACCACGGCCAGGGCGTCTACGCCGCGAACGGTTTCGAGACCCTGATGGTGATGATGAGCGGGCCGCTGTCGAAGGCGCTGGGCATCCGGCTGCTGCCGACCTATTCCTATGCCCGGGTCTACCGGACCGGCAACGACCTGGTGCCCCATACCGACCGGCCGGAATGCGAGATCAGCGTCTCGATCACGCTGGGCTACGAGTCCGATACGCTATGGCCGATCTACATGGGCGCGCCGACCGCCGATCCGCGCCCGATCGCGCTCGATATCGGCGATGTCGTCGTCTATCGCGGCATCGAGGTCCCGCACTTCCGCAAACCCTTCGCGGGCACGTGGCACATGCAGGCTTTCGTGCACTATGTCGATGCCGGCGGCCCGAACGCGGAGCGCAAGTTCGACGGCCGCCCCAACGTCGGCACGCCGCCGGCGCCGGCCGCCGCCGGCCAATAGGCCAATAGATATGGGATGACGTTGGTCGAGGGGTGGACTCAGAGCCAGCGCTTGCGGCGGCGGGAGGATTTCAGGTTCTTGAAGCTCTTCCGCTCCTCGGTGCCGCCGAGATAGAACTCCTTCACGTCCTCGTTGTTGATCAACTGCTCGCGGGTGCCGTCGAGCACGATCTTGCCCGATTCCATGATGTAGCCGAAATCGGCCACCTTCAGCGCCATGTTGGCGTTCTGCTCGACCAGCAGCATGGTGATGCCGAGGTCGGCGTTGAGCGAGCGGACGATCGAGAACACCTCCTGCACCAGCAGCGGCGACAGGCCCATGCTGGGCTCGTCCAGCAGCATCATCTTCGGCCGCGCCATCAGCGCCCGGCCGATGGCCAGCATCTGCTGCTCGCCGCCGGAGAGATAGCCGGCGAGGCCGGTGCGCTCCTTCAGGCGGGGGAAATACTTGAAGACCAGCTCGATATCGTCCTCGACGCCGGCCCGGTCGCGCCGGGTATAGGCGCCGAGCCGCAGGTTTTCCAGCACCGACATGTCGGCCACGATGCGGCGGCCTTCCATGACCTGGAAGATGCCCTTGCGGACGATGAACTCGGCGTCGATGTTCTGCAGCCGCTCGCCGTCGAAGACGATCTCGCCG
>JANQKO010000109.1 GCA_028281075.1 Alphaproteobacteria bacterium
CCCTCCATGACTGGGAGGACTTGCTTGGGGGTAGGGGGCGGGCCATTTCCGTCAGCCAACAGAGAGGAGAAATGGCTGATTTCCCCGTCCCATTCAGGCTGTTTCCCGCCGATGCGACAATGAACCTATTTGTGACCTTGCTGTGTCCGGTCGCCGGCCGGCACCGACGGCGGTCGCGATCAGTCCGGCGCGAGACAGATCATCCCCAGGACGGCATCGACCGCGTCGTCGGCGATCGCGCGGATCTCGGCGTCGCTGCGGTCCTGAATGGGATGCGGCACATAGACCACCGCCGGCTCGAAGCCCAACGCGTCGCTCTGCGCCCGCGCCGCCGCCTCGAACGCCGTCGTCGCGACCATGCCGCCGGGAATGCCGCGTCCGTCGAGATCCATGATGTCATGCAAACTGCACGAGGTACATGAACCTCAGTCGGACAGCGCCTCCACGACCACGTCGCACTCGGCGGCGATCGCCTGCGCCACCTCGACCGGCGCCACCTTGGTATTGGTCGGCTTGGCATAGCGGTTGACCGTCAGGCCGCGTTCGCTCAGCCGGGTATCGAGCTGGTCGATGAAGACGTCGCCGCGCGCCTTGCCGATATCCAGCAGCGCCACCGTCAGGCCCGACAGGCGCGCCGGCGGCGCCAGGCGCGGGCGCTTGGCCGGGCTCAGCTCCGCCGTCGGATCCAGCATCGTCAGACGTTCGTTCAATTGCCCACCTCCTTGCTGACAAGTTCGCTGCCGCGTTCGCCGGTGGCGGCCCATCCGCCGATGATAGCCGACATCAGGCCGGCCTCGCCACCGGCCCGCACGACATTCAGGCCGCCCGGCCTGAACTTGGTCAGCGCCCGGCCGGCCAGTTCCGCCGGCATGCCTTCCGCCACGCCGTGGGCGCCGCGGACCAGGTCCTGCCCCGGCCGGGTCAGCGCGGCCGCCAGCTCGTCCTTGATCCGTTGCTTCGACCAGCCGGCGTCGCGGTAGACCCGGTAGTGTTCCGGCGACAGCACCAGCAGGGCGTCATGCGCCTGGACCTTCTTCGGATGGCCGATCGCCTGCATCGACATGGCCAGTGAACGGGTCAGCGAGTCCGGCGTCCGGGAAAGCTGGTCGAAATTGCCGAGCACGCCGTCACCGGCGAACAGCGTCACGGCGGACGCGTCGGCCGCGAAGCCGCGTTCGGCCGCCAGCGTCTGCCATTCGGTGTCGGACTCGTCCTCGGCGAAACAGAACGTGTATTTGCCGGGCGTGCCCAGCGTCGCCCGGTCGATGCCGCCCGGAACGCCGCCACCGACGTTTCGCACCACGAGCTGCAGCGCGCGGCCGATCGTGGCATTGGCCCGGTTGCCTTGCCCCAGCGCGTTGACGCCGGCATTCATCCCGATACGCCGCGCGACCGGGCCATTGACGATCACCAGGGGACCGGAGAAATAGGTCGTGCACAACAGGCCGTGCATGCAGAACGCCGGTTCCAGCGCCGCCTCGATCACGGCCAGCACGACCGGCAGGTATTCCGGCCTGCAGCCCGCCATGACCGCGTTGATGGCGGCCTTTTCGACGGTGCAGGGCGCCAGGTTCGGCGGCACGTCGCCGATCACCTCGTCCGGCCGCCGCCGCGTTCCCTGCAGCATCCGCAGGACCCGCGCCGGTGTCGGCGGCACGACCGGCAGTCCGTCGCTCCAGCCGCGCTCGAAACAGGTCTCGTGCGGGTCCTCGGGCATCACGACCTCGATCCGCCGCGATGTCATCGGCAGGTCGCCGAATCGCGCCGCCAGCTCCTCGGCCATGCCGGGCTCGACGCTCCGCGAGCCGCATCCCGGCCGCGCTTCCGGCAGGTCCGGGCCCAGGTCCGACAGGCCCGTCAGCGCCTCCCAGTCCGCCCGATGCCAGCCGACCGCGCGGCCGACCTCCTCGCCGCCACGGAGCCGCAGCAGGGTCGGCACGGTCTCGATATTCAATGCCCAGGACCGGGCCAGCGCCCGATCGTCGACGACATCCGCCAGTCCGGGCGGGAAGGCGGGATCGTCCTGGCTGATCACGGTCAGGCCCAGGCCGCTGCCGGCGAGCTGGCCGTAGACCGGCTGGATCAGCGTGCAGGTCGGACAATCGCGTTTCGCGACAATGACCAGGCCGTCCGCTTCGTCATGCATGATCGCTTCGTTTCCCGTCGCAAAATGAACCCGCCGCGCCCGCCCTCGGGCGCCGCCGGTCCAATCCTACAAG
>JANQKO010000128.1 GCA_028281075.1 Alphaproteobacteria bacterium
GCGGATGTCGCTGGCGCGCACCGCCGGCCTGCTGACGTCGGCCGGCGCGGTGACGCCGACGCCGGACCCGCTGCGGGAGGCCGCCGGCGACATCGCGCCCGACATCGAGGCCACGGACTGGGGGCCGGCCAGGCGCACGCGGTTCCCGCTGTCGATCGACGGCCTGGCACCGCGATGGCCGCATCCGGCGTCCGGGCTGCGGACGGCCGCCGCGGCCTGGTCGGCGGCGGCGTGACGGACGGTCAGCTCGCGGTCATGCCGCCGTCGATGACGAGCTCGGAGCCGGTCACCCAGGCGGCCTCGTCGGAGGCCAGATAGAGGCAGCCCATGGCGATGTCGCGCGGCGTGCCGAAGCGGCCGAGCGGGGTGGCGTCGAGGCGTTTCCGCGCGATCTCGGGATTGGCGTGGCCCGGTTCCGTCATCGGCGTGTCGACGAAGCCGGGATGGATCGAGTTCACCCGGATATTGTCGGCGGCATACTGGATGGCGGCCGACTTGGAAAAGATGCGCACGGCGCCCTTGGAGGCGTGATAGGCGGGATTGGCGAACGAGCCGACGATCCCGCAGATCGAGGAGATGTTGATGACCGAGCCGCCGCCGACGCGCCGCATCGGCGCGATCACGGCCCGGGTGCCGAGAAACGTGCCGGTCGCGTTCACGGCCATGACCCGGTCCCATATCTCCAGCGGCTGATCCTCCACCAGGCCGCCGGCGGCCCGCGTCGGCTGGATGTTCTGCCGCGGATCGCGGCCGGAAATGCCGGCGATGTTGGCCAGCACGTCCAGCTTGCCGTGGCTCTCCTCGGTCTCGGCGACAAGCCGGGCCCATTCTTCCTCGTCGGTGACCTGCAGTGGCCGGAACACGGCCGTACCGCCGTCGCCGCCGATCCCGTCGACGACGGCCTCGCCCAGGGCCGCGTTGACGTCGCAGACGACGACGGCGGCGCCCTCGGCCGCGAACACCCTGGCCGTCTCGGCGCCGATCCCGGACGCGCCGCCGGTCACGACCGCCACCTTGCCCGCCAGCCGCCGTCCCGTCGCCATGTCCCGCCTCCCGTGATGTCCGCCGTCGAGAGATGTTGGCGGGCCGGCGGCGGTTTGACAAGGTTCCGGCGGGATGGCATCTGGCGGACGCGGCGGTGATCAAATCCGACGACGAGGCGGCATTGACCTACGACGAGTTCAACGCGTTCTGCGGCGCCCTGCCGGCGACCAGCCATGTGGTGCAGTGGGGCGGCGCGCAGGTCTGGAAGGTCGGCGGCAAGGTCTTCGCCATCGGCGGCTGGGGCGACGGCGAACCCGCCTATACCTTCAAGGTGAGCGACCTGTCGTATGAGATCCTGAAGGAGCAGCCGGGGCTGCGGCCGGCGCCGTATCTGGCCTCGCGCGGCATGACCTGGATCCAGCACCACGCCCGGCCGGGCCTGTCGGACGACGACCTGCGCGCCTATCTGCGGGAATCGCACCGCATCGTCTCGCTCGGCCTGACCAAGAAGAAGCGGCGCGAACTGGGGCTGAACCAGGACTGAGCGGCCGGCCCGACACGGAACCTCGCGGTCCGGCACCGCGCTCCCGGGAGAAGGTTCGCCGCCAAGGCGCCAAGGCATCAAGGACAGGCAATCCGAGCACCGTGCCGGTCGCGTGACCTTGGTGCCTTGGCGGTGATATCCGCTGCCTTGCCGTGTCCGCGAGGCGGCCTGGCTGGCGTTTAGCCGTGCATTCGGCAGGTGTCGGCTGGATTGCCGGATCAAGTCCGGCAATGACGAAATGGGGAGACCGCTCGCCGAAATTCCGATCGGGCTTCCAGGTAAAGATTCACCGCCAAGACGCCAAGGCACCAAGGATAGACAGTCCGAGCACCGTGCCGGTCGCGTGACCTTGGTGTCTTGGCGCCTTGGCGGTGATATCCGTTGCCTTGCCGCGTCCGCGACGCGACCCGGCTGGCGTTGGTGGCGCCGCCTTCGGCAAGTGTCGGCTGGATTGCCGGATCAGGTCCGGCAATGACGAAATGGGGAGACCGCTCGCTGGAATTCCGATCGGGCTTCCAGGAAAGATTCACCGCCAAGACGCCAAGGCACCAAGGGATAGACAGTCCGAGCACCGTGCCGGTCGCGTGACCTTGGTGTCTTGGCGCCTTGGCGGTGATATTCGCTGCCTTGCCGGGTCCGCGAGGCGACCCGGCTGGTGTTTAGCCGTGCGTTCGGCAGGTGTCGGCTGGATTGCCGGATCAAGTCCGGCAATGACCAAGTGAGGAGACCGTTGGCTGGCATTCGGATTGGGCTCCAAGGAGAAGGTTCACCGCCAAGGCGCCAAGACACCAAGGACAGGCAATCCGAGCACCGTGCCGGCCCGCGTGACCTTGGTGCCTTGGCGCCTTGGCGGTGATATCCGCTGCCTTGCCGCGTCCGCGACGCGACCCGGCTGGTGCTGGCGGCGATTGCCATGGGCCGTGTCCATGCCTATCTACCTGTCGGTGTTATCGAGAGGTGGCAGATGAATCCCCAAGGTCTTCTGGAGCAGTTTCTGGGCCCCGACGCGGGCCAGCGGGCCGGCGGGGCGTTACGGAACGCCAAGGCCGGCCTCGCCAGCAGCGGCATGGGCGGCATCGCCGGCGGCGTCGCGGCCGGCGGGTTGCTGGGCCTGCTGCTGGGCAACAAGAAGGCGCGCAAGTCGGTCGGCAAGCTGGCCGGCGGCGTGGCCGGCTATGGCGGCGCCGCGGCGCTGGGGGCGCTGGCCTATCGCGCCTACCAGAACTGGCAGACGGGCAAGGACGCGCCGCAAGCCGCCGCGCCGGCGCCCGCCGACCCCGCGCCCGCGCCCGCGCCGCCGGCGGATTCCAAGTTCCTGCCGGCCGCGGCGCCGGCCCGCGACGGCAAGCCGTTCGAGCTGGCGCTGGTGATGGCGATGATCTCGGCCGCCAATGCCGACGGCCATATCGACGCCGAGGAGCAGCGGCAGATTTTCGAGCGGGTCGGCGAGCTGCCGCTGGACGCCGAGGACAAGGCCTTCGTGTTCGACGCGCTGAGCCGCCCGCCGGCGCTGCAGGACATCGCCGGCCTCGCCGACGGGCCGGAGCAGGCGGCCGAGCTGTACCTGGCCTCGCGCCTGGCCATCGATCCCGACCATCCGGCCGAGCAGGCCTATCTGGAGGCGCTCGCCGGCCGCTTGGCGCTGCCGGGCGAGCTGGTCCGGCACCTGGAGGCGCAGGCCGCCGCCGCCACGGCCTGATGCCGATGCCGGCGTTCGAGACGGCGCCGGTCCTGGAGACCCCGCGCCTGCGGCTGCGGCCGCACCGGCGCGAGGACTTCGCCGAGAGCGCGGCCATGTGGGCCGACGACGCGGTGGTGCGGCATATCTCCGGGCGGCCGTCCACGGCCGAGGAATCCTGGTCGCGGCTGCTGCGCTATGTCGGGCACTGGCGGCTGCTCGGTTTCGGCTACTGGGTGGCCGAGACCAGGGACGGCGGCCGGTTCGTCGGCGAGGTCGGGTTTGCCGACTACAGGCGCGAGATCGCGCCGCCGCAGCCGCGTCTGCCGGAAGCCGGCTGGGTACTGGTGGCGTCCGCGCACGGCCGGGGTTACGCGACCGAGGCGGTGACCCGCATCGTCGCCTGGGCCGACCGGCATCTCGACAGCGACCGGACCTTCTGCCTGTTCGATCCGGCGCACGCGGCCTCGATCAAGGTCGGCCGCAAGGCGGGCTATGCCGGCGACATGATGGCCCGCTACCGCGACCGGCCCGCGCTGCTGCTGTCGCGCGCCGCGGACAGGGACGTCAAGCGGGATATCTGAGGGCGTATTTTCGGCCGCTTTTGCCGCCTTCCCGGCGGCGTTTCTCACGTCGGGGTCACGGCTTTCGGGGTATCCGGGTCGAACATCAGGAGCGAGCATGACGCCGTCGCCGGTATGACGACGGGGACGGGCATTCGCCGGATTCCTTGCACGCTGCCGCGCCGGATGGGGATATCAGCGCCATGCCGGCGCGGCGGCCGGCAACGAAGGCACCGAAAGCTTTCCGCCTTTGTCATGCCGGCGCAGGCCGGCATCCATGGGACTCAACGGCGGGCGCCGCGTCGGCCATCGGATTCCCATGGATACCGGCCTGCGCCGGTATGGCCACGGTCAGGTGGTTGTCGCCGGGGCTAGGCGAAAATCGAGCGGCAGGCATGCCAGAGACCGGCGAGCCCGAGGGCGCCGGCGCCGGCGATACTGTTGACGGGCGCCAGCACTTGGGCGAGCAGGGGATTGTCCAGGGGGACCAGCGGCAGCGTGACGGCCTGTGTCGCCAGGTGGGCGACGGCCTGCAGCGTCGGCGCGATCAGCCAGGCGCCAAGCGCCAGCGCCAGGCCGAGACAGATACGGGCGGATCGTGTCCGGCGCCGGCGCCGGTCGACCCGCGACATCACGGCATCAGCGAACGCCGTGTCCGTCAGCGGTCGTTCGGCGTCGGCGAACAGGGCCTGAAGGGCGAGGTCGCGATCGTCGGTCATGGGGTTTCCTCCCGATAGGCGGCGAGCAGGCGCCGCAGGCGTTGCGTGCCGCGGCGGATATGGGATTTGACCGTGCCCAGCGGCAGGTGGGTGCCGTCGGCGATCTCGCCGTGGGTCATGCCGTCGCGATGGGACAGGACGACGCAGAGCCGCACCACGTCCGGCAGGGTCGCCAGCGCG
The DNA here is from genome assembly GCA_028281075.1 of Alphaproteobacteria bacterium. GTDB lineage: Bacteria > Pseudomonadota > Alphaproteobacteria > JANQKO01. The sequence continues at coordinate 4,669 of JANQKO010000128.1, forward strand.
CGGTCCAGGTCCATGGCGACGCCGGGCGGTTCGGGTGTCGCCGCGTCCACGTCGTCGAGGGTATCGGCGCCGCGCAGGGCATCGCTTGCGCGCAGGTGCTGCAGCCAGGTGTTGACCGCCAGGCGCCGGAGCCAGGGACCGAAGCTGGCCGGCCGGCGCAGGTGGGGGATCTTGCGCCAGGCCTGCAGGAAGACCTGTTGCGCCAGGTCGTCGGCAAGGCCCGGATCGCCGCAGCAGCGCCGCATCAGATTGCGCAGCCAGGACTGGCGGCGGGCGACCAGTGCCGCGAAGGCGTCGCGGTCGCCGCCGCGCGCCAGCGCGACGACCAGCGCCTCGGGGCTGTCGCCGTATCGGTCGGGCGGCCGGGACAAGGCCTCAGCCCGCCGCGCCCGTCCCGTCCTCGCGATCGGACCGGGCGACGGCCGCCGCGGCCACGAGGCAGCCGACCCCGATGCAGGCGGCGAGCGCGGCGGCGCCCAGCAGCGGCGGCAGCGCCCAGGCCGCGAGCCGGGCGAGGAACCAGCCGAGCAGGGCGAGCCCGGGCGCGGCGAACAGCAGGATCAGTCCGGCGGCCTTCAGGTTGCGGTCCAGACGCCGGCCGCCGTCCAGCAGCCCGCCCGTCAGCAGGTGGTCGACCGGCCGGCCGCTTTCGACCAGGCGGCGCAGGGTCTCGTGCCGCGCCTCGCGCTTGCGGATGTCGTGCCAGACGCCGATCCCGACGACGGCGGCGAGAAAGCCCCAGAACGCGATGGCGCCGAGGCCGGCGCCGATGCCCAGTGTCTCCATGTCGGTCTCCCCTGTTACCGGTGGCTGACGTTATGAGAGATGCGGGCCGGCCCGGCCTGGATGCAGGTCAAGACGGCCTTTTTTCCCCGCCGCGCGCCGGGGCCGGGGGTCGCGGCGTCGTCGCGGCGAGCCAGATGCCGACGCCGACGACGGCGAGGCCGAAGAGGAAATTGACGGTGACCGGCTCGGCGACCAGCGCGGCGGCGAGCAGGGCGGCCGACAGGGGATTGACGGTCATGGTGATGGCGACGCGCGTCGGACTGGTGCGTTGCAGGGCCAGGATCCAGAGGATAAAGGCGAAGGCGCCGCCGGCGAGGCCGAGGTAGATGGTGGCGAACCAGTCGCGGCTGATGATGGCGGGCAGGCCGGCGAAGGAGCCGGCGACGGCGCCGGCGGCGACCAGGGCGAGCGCGCCCGCGCCCATGCCGACGGTGAGGAAACCGAAGGCGCTCGAGCGCTCGATGAAGGGACGGGACCAGATGTTGTAAAAGGCCATGCAGAGCGCGGTGCCGAGCATCAGCAGCTCGCCGCGCCAGGCGCCGGCCGGCGCGTGCGCCAGGCCGGTGGAAAGCGCGGCGGCGACGCCGGCCGTGGCGATGACGACGCCCAGTGTCTTGCGCGCGGTGAGCGGCTCGATGCCGAGCAACGCCCCGACGAGCATGGTCTGCAGCGGCAGGGTCGAGAGCGCGAGCGCGGCGCGGGCCGCGGTCGTATACCCGATGGCGATGTTGTAGAGGATCATGGCGAAGCCGTAGAACAGCAGGCCGAGGCCCGCGACGCCGGGCCAGTCGCGGCGGGCCGGCCAGCGCACGCGCATCAGCAACGCCACCGGCAGCACGCAGAGAAAGCCGAGGCCGAAGCGGATGATGCCGAGCGCGAACGGATCGGCGCCGCCGACGAGATAGCGCGTCACCGCCGCCGCCGAGCCGCCGAGGGCGCTCGACAGCACCGCCAACATGACTCCCGGCCATTCCGCCATGTGCGCTACTCCATGCCACGCGAACCGGCCTCTGATAGTGTCGGCGGCGTGAATGACGGCAACTACCTGACGGGTCGTTATGGCGGAACGCAGCGACTTCGCCGCGCAACTGCGCTGGTGGCGGAACCACCGCAAGCTGTCGCAGCTCGACCTGGCGCTGATGGCCGGGGTCTCGCAGCGGCATGTCAGCTTTCTGGAGATCGACCGGACGCGGCCGAGCCGCGGGATGGTCGCGCGGCTGGCGGACGCGCTCGACCTGCCGCTCAGGCAGCAGAACGCGCTGCTGCTGGCGGCCGGTTTCGCGCCGGTCTGGCGCGAGAGCGTCCTCGACGGGCCGGAGCTGGTGGCGGTGACGCGGGCGCTCGACCACCTGCTGGCGCAGCAGGAGCCCTATCCGGCCGTGGTCGTCGACCGGCGCTGGAACCTGCTGCGGCAGAACCTGGCCTCGCGGCGGGTCACCGGTTTCCTCACCGATACGCCGCCACGGCCGCCCGATCGGGCGGCACCCGTCAATCTGGCGGACATGCTGCTGGCGCCGGACGGCCTGCGGCCGCTGATCATCAACTGGCTCGAGGTGGCCCGCTCCTTCGTGCGTGTCGTGCAGGCCGACGCGCAGGCCGACGGCTCGGACGAGACGGCGGCCCTGCTGCGGCGGCTGCTCGGCTATCCCGGCGTGCCGGCGCCGGCGGAGATCCCGGCGGTCGAGGCGGCGCACGATCCGGTGCTGTCCATGGACTTCGTCAAGGACGGCGTGGCGCTCAGATTCTTCACCGCCATCACCACGCTCGGCACGCCGCAGGACGTGACCGCCCAGGAGATCCGCATCGAGACCTTCTTCCCGAGCGACGACGCCACGGCCGAACGGCTGCGGGAGTGGGCGGATCGGGATGGGGCGGATAGCAGGACTTAGCGGCGCACGGGAGATGTCATATGACCATCACCAAGGTCACCAGCCGGGAGCTCAACCGACATCCCCGCAAGGCAAAGGGGCGTCGAAAGACGGGCCGGTCGTCATCACCGACCGAGGGCGCCCCACCCAGGTCCTGCTAACGATCGAAGCCTATCGGCCACTCGCCGGCCGGCAGGAGAGCATCGCCGGACCTGCCCGAGTTGATGCCTCTGCTCGGCATTGAGCCCTCCCCCTCCCGCGCGACGGTGTTCGCGCGGGAGGGGGAGAGCAAACATCGCCACCGCCGGGTCGCGCGGTGCCCTCAGGCCGCGGCGGCGGTGCCGGCGCGCAAGGATTCGAGGCGGTCGCGGATCAGCGCGTCGGCCTCGGCCATGATGCGGTCGATCAGCTCCTTGCAGGTGGGGATGTCATGGATCAGGCCGGCGACCATGCCGCAGGACCAGGCGCCGGCGTCCATGTCGCCGTCGAGCATGATGCGGGGATAGACGCCGGCGACCTCCTCGATGATGTCCTCGAATGTGAGGTCCTTGCCGCGCGCCGCCTCCTTTTCCAGGAGGCGCTCGACGGCGGCGTTGTTGAGCACGCGCTCGGTGTTGCGCAAGGGGCGCATGACGAGGCGGGTGTCGAGCTCGCTCGCGGCGACGATGGCCTGCTTCACGTTCTCATGCACCGGCGCCTCGGCCGTGGCGATGAAGCGGGTGCCCATGTTCATGCCGTCGGCGCCCATGGCGAGCGAGGCGACGAGGCTGCGCGCGTCGGCCATGCCGCCGGACGAGACGAAGGGGATCTCGAGCTCGTCCGCCGCGCGCGGCAGCAGGATCATGTTGGGGATGTCGTCCTCGCCCGGATGGCCGCCGCATTCGAAGCCATCGACCGAGACGGCGTCGCAGCCGATGGCCTGGGCCTTCAGCGAATGGCGCACGGAGGTGCATTTGTGGATGACCTTGATGCCGGCGTCCTTCAGCGCCGGCAGATGCGGCTCGGGGTTGCGGCCGGCGGTCTCGACGATCTTCACGCCGCCGTCGACGATGGCCTTGACGTAGGCCGGATAGTCCGGGGGGTTCAGCGTCGGCAGGAAGGTCAGGTTGACGCCGAACGGCTTGTCGGTCAGGTCGCGGCACCGGGCGATCTCGTTGGCGAGGTCGGGCGCGGTCTTCTGCGTCAGGCCGGTGATGATGCCGAGCCCGCCGGCGTTCGAGACCGCGGCGGCGAGCTCGGCGAAGCCGACGTAATGCATGCCGCCCTGGATGATCGGATGCTCGATGCCGAACATCTCGGTGATACGCGTTTTCATGCGGATGGTCTCTCCCGTCGAGGGGGACGGCGGACGCCGGCCCGGATGTTACGCATGGCCGGCGGCGTCGCGCTCGCGCGCCATGGCCGGCGACAGGCTGACGACCGAGGCGCGGGCGTCCATGGGCTCGCCGCATGCGGAACAGCACATGCGCGGCCGCGTCACCTGCCCGCAGCCGCGATGGGTCAGCTCGATCGGCGCGCCGCCCGGCGCGGCCAGCCAGCGGTCGCCCCAGTTCTTGAGCGCGATCACCACGGGCCAAAGGTCGCGGCCGCGCTCGGTGAGGCGGTATTCGTGGCGCGGCGGGCGGTCGGAATAGGCCCGCCGCTCGACGATGCGTTCGGCTTCGAGACGCTTCAGGCGCCGGCTCAGCAGGTGCGGCGAGCAGCCGGTCTGGCGCCGCAGGTCGTCGAAGCGCCGCGCGCCCAGGAACATGTCGCGCAGGATCATCAGGGTCCAGGCGTCACCGACGATCTCGATGGTGCGGGAGACGCCGCAGACTTTGCGGGCGAGGTCGGAACGGCTCATATCCCAGTCACTTCAAAACTTGAAGTTAGGATACCGACGGGATGCCAGATGGTCAACGACGGTAACCGGTCTCGGTGACCCATCGAGAAGGCCCTTTTCACCACGAAGACACGAAGACACGAAAGAACCGGAAAGTCTTGTTGGCGCGAGGCGCTGGCTTATGCGCATCGACAAACCGGGTTTCACCGCCAAGTCGCCAAGACACCAAGGTCACGCCGCACGTCTGAAGACCGCGCCGCCCGGTCTTGGTGTCTTGGCGTCTTTGTGGGGAAAACTCGGTTGCCGCGGGCCCGGAAAACGCCAGCGACAGCCCGTCGCGTCAGCCCGTATGCGCGAGGATGTTGAGGGTGCGGCCGAAGGGGTCGCGGACGTAGAACCGCCGCACGCCCCAGGGCTCGTCGGTGATGTCGTAGGTGATCTCGTGGCCGGCGGCCCGCGCGCGCCGATAGACCGCGTCGACGTCGTCGACCTCGATCGAAAGATCCGGCACCGGCGTGCCCGACCCGCCCTCGCTGGCGACGCTGACCTGCGCCCGCGCCGTCGCCTCGGACGCGAAGGTGACGATCCAGCCGAGATCCATGACGACATCCAGATCCAGCAATGCGCTGTAGAAGGCGCGGGCGTGTTCGGGATCGGGCGCGGCGATGTTGGCGACGATGCGGCGAACGGTCATGCGGCGTGCTCAGGTGGCGGGTTTGGCCCGGCCCCGGCAGCGTAGCATTGGGGGTGGCCGTCCTTCGAGACGCGTCCCTCCGGGCCGCTCCTCAGGATGAGGCTTCGAGACGCGTCCCTCCGGGTTGCTCCTCAGGATGCGGCTTCGAGACGCGTCCCTCCGGGCCGCTCCTCAGGATGAGGCTTCGAGACACGTCCCTCCGGGCCGCTCCTCAGAGCGTGTGAATGAATTACTCCCGACCCAAAAGAAGCCGTCATGCTGGCGCAGGCCAGCATCCAGCGGCATCGCAAC
>JANQKO010000130.1 GCA_028281075.1 Alphaproteobacteria bacterium
CGGCGAGACGCTGGGCCAGTAGAGCGTGGTGCCGGGCTTCGTCGTCGGCCACGGCAACCCAGTCGTCGTGGAAGCCGCGCGGCAGGCTTTCGCCCGCGAAGCGCGCGACGATATCCCAGGCCAGGTCGATGGCGTTGAGCTCGATATGGGCGACGGCGTGCAGCAGGGCGATGCGTCCCGGCAGCGAGCCCGTCGCGCGCTTCGGCATCTCGGCCGGGCGGCGCAGGACCGGCCGCGCCGGCCGCGCCGGTCGGTCGGGCGGCCGGTGATGGCCGATCCCGCCGACCGCGCCGGCGCGCCAGGCCGCGGCCGCGGCGCGGCTCGCGGCGGCCTTCGCCGCCGCGTCCGCCGTGGTCAGGACGCCGACCGCCAGCTCGGTGAGGGTTGGCATGGCGCGGCTTTGGCGCTATAGGGCCCGGACCGCCTCGAGCACGGCATCGCTGTGGCCGGGCACCTTCACCTTGCGCCAGACCTGCGCCACCTTGCCTTCCGGATCGATCAGATAGGTCGCCCGCTCGATCCCCATATACTTCTTGCCGTACATGTTCTTTTCGACCCAGACGCCATATGCCTCGCAGACCGCCGTGTCCTCGTCCGAGGCCAGCATGATGCCGAGGCCGTGCTTGGCCTTGAACTTGTCGTGCTTGGCCACGGTGTCGGCCGACGCGCCGATGATCACGGCGCCGGCCTTGTCGAAGTCACCGCGCTGCTCGGAGAAGGCGATGGCTTCCTTCGTGCAGCCGGGCGTATCGTCTCTCGGATAGAAATAGAGGACGACCGGCTTGCCCTTCAGTCCGCTCAGCGAAACGCTGCCGCCGCCGTCCGTCGGCAGGGTGAAATCGGGCGCGTCGTCGCCGACGGCTGGTCCCTGGCTCATGTTGACACTCCTCTGTCCGGTTCGGTTTTCGCGGGAATGTATCCCCTGGAATAACTGGTTTTGCGAGGGCAAAGATCCAGTCCGGTCCGACGTCCCCTCGGCAAGCCGCGAAGACCGGGGGAATTGAATTGCGGCGGCCGGCGAACGACATCACAGGTGGCGGCGGTCCGCAACCGCCGCGCCGTCCCGCGTATCGGCGGTGGATAATCGGCAAGACGCCTTGATCAGACACACCAGCAGCTTTTTCGCCCATTTCGCGACCGCGCTCCTGACCGGGCTGGTGGCGCTGTTCGGCCTGCTCGCGCTGCTGCTGGCGCGGGGGCCGATCCCGCTCGGCTATCTGACGCCTTATCTGCAGGACGAGCTGAACGCGGCGGTGGCGCCGTACAGCATTCGCGTCGATGCCACGCAGCTTGCCTGGGAAGGCTGGGACAAGACGCTCGACGTGCGCGTGGTCGGCGTGCGGGTGCTCGATGCCGACGGCAACCTGCTGGCCGAAGTGCCGCAGATGTCCGTCGGCCTGCGGGGCGAGGCGCTGCTCTATGCCGACCTGGTGCCGACCAGCCTGGAACTGATCGCGCCGCAGATGGCGCTGGTGCGCGAGGCCGACGGCCGGTTCAATCTGGGGTTCGGCGCCGCCGATGCGACGCGGGGGGACGCCGACAGCCCGTTCGACCGCGCCCTGGGCGGCGACGGCGCCGCCTTCGGGGCCAGTCTCGAGCGGGTCAGCGTGCGCGACGCCGACCTCGTCATCGCGGACCGGCAGAGCGGCGCCAGCCTGCGGTCGTCGGAATCGAACCTGACGGCGAGCCGGAGCGCCGACGGCGTGCTGATCGAGTTCGCCGGACGGCTGGACCCCGACGGCGAGCCGGCCTTCCTGGGCGTCGGCGCGTTGTATCCGGCCGACGGCGGCCGGCCGGAACTGAATGTCCGGCTGTCGGAGCTGCGGCCGTCGGCGCTGGCCGCCGCGCTGCCGCTGCCGGAGCTGGCGCCGCTGCGGGACCTGGACGCGCCCGTGTCCGGCACGCTGGCGGTGGAGCTGACGGCCGGCCTGGCGGTCGACCGCCTGGGCTTCGACCTGACGGCGTCGGCCGGCGCGCTGCGCCTGCCGGCGGCGGGACTGCCGGCGCTGCGCTTCGCCGGGCTGCGCGCGGTCGGACAGGCCGCCGACGGCCTGACGACGGCGCGGCTGGACGACCTGTGGCTCGATTTCGGCGACGGCTTCACCGCGCGCCTGACGGCCGCCGCGACCCGCGACGATGCCGGCCTCGGACTGCGGGCGAGCGGCGATTTCAGCGGCCTGAAGGTCGACGACCTCGGCACCTACTGGCCGCCCGATTTCGAGGACCAAGCGCGGACCTGGGTCACGCGGAACATCGCCGACGGCGTCGTCAACCGCGGGCATGTCGAGATCGACATCCGGCCGGGCGAGCTGGAAGCCGCGGCCCAGCGGCCGGAGATGGTCGTGCTCGATTTCGACTTCACCGGCGTGACCGCGACCTATTGGAACCGCCTGCCGGCCATGACCGACGCCGTCGGCAGCGGGCGGCTGACGATGACGAACTTCGACCTGACGCTGAACGAGGGCCGGGTCGGCGAGCTGGTGCTGAGCCGCGGCCGTCTCGGCATCACCGATCTCGGGGTCAAGACGCCGCCGGCCGATATCGCCTTCGTCGCCACCGGCCCGGCGATCGCCGCGCTACGCCTGCTGGACCGCGAGCCGCTGGGGTTCCCGAGCGCGCTGGGCATCGCGCCGGACAGCGTCACCGGCGGCACGGCGACCGGCGTGCGGTTTCGCTTCCCGCTGTCGAAGGACCTGCGGCTCGCCGACGTGCAGTTTTCGGCCGAGGCGCGGCTGACCGATTTCGGCCTGCCGCGGATCTTCGGCCAGTTCGCGGTCAGCGCCGGCGCGCTGGAGCTGAAGGTCGACCGGGCCGGCCTCGACGCCGCCGGCACGCTGGCCCTGAACGGCGTGCCGGTGTCGATGACCTGGCGCCGCGATTTCGCGCAAGACGAGGGCACGTCGGTCAACCGCTACGGCCTGGCGGCGACGCTGGACACGGCGCAGCGGGCGGCGCTGGGCCTTGACGTCGGGGCCTATGTCGACGGGCCGGTCGACGTGGCGCTGCAACTGACCGAGGAGCCGGACGACCGCATCCGCGCCACCGGCACGGCCGCGCTGGCCGCGGCCGAGGTCGTGGTCAGCGAGTTCAAGTGGCGCAAGCCGGCCGGGACGCCGGCGCAACTGAGCTTCGCCTTCGCCTCCGGACCCGACGGCGCCTTCAGCATCGATCGTTTCGCCGTGGCGGCGCCGGACTTCGAGGCCGATGGCGCGGTGCGGTTCGGTCCGGGCTTCGCCCTGCAGCAGGTCCGCCTGGACCGCATCCGGGCCAACGGCAGCGACCTCAGCGCCGAGGTGAACGTGGGCGCGGACGGCCTGATCGACGTCGCCGCCGGCGGCGCGCGCCTCGATCTCAGGCCCTATATCGAGTCGCTGGAGGCGGGCGCGGGCGAGCTGATGGAGAACGACTCCCTGCAAGTGCGCGGCCGCTTCGCCACGCTGGTCATCTCCGACAAGCTGAGCATCGCCGATGCCGCAGCCGACGCGGTGCGCCGGGACGGCGAATGGCAGTCGCTGGTGGCCACCGGGCGCCTGAACGACGGACCGGCGGTGCGCTGGCTGCTGATCCCGCGCAGCGGCTCTCGCGAGCTCTCGGTGACCTCGTCGGACGCCGGCGGCGTCGTCCGCGAGGCCGGGATCTTCGACGACGCGGTCGGCGGCGAGATCCGCCTGACCATGACCATTCCGGCGAACACCAGCCTGCCCACCGTCGGCCGCTTGCAGGCGGCGAACTTCCGCATCGTCAACGCGCCGATCCTGACCCGGATTCTGACGCTCGGCTCGTGGACCGGGATCCGCGACCTGGTGACGGGCGAGGGCATCCAGTTCAGCCGTCTCGACGCGCCGTTCGAGCTGACGCCGGAACGGCTGACGATCGGCGACTCGCGCGCCGTCGGCCCGGCGCTCGGCCTGACCATCTCGGGCGAGATCGCCCGGCCCACGGACGACGTCAACCTGCGTGGCACGGTGGTGCCGTCCTACACCATCAACTCGGTGCTGGGCCGGGTGCCGCTGCTGGGCGACCTGCTGGTCGGCCGCGAGGGCGAGGGCGTGTTCGCCGCGACCTACAAGGTGGAAGGCAACCTGGAGCAGCCCGAGGTGACGGTGAACCCGCTGTCGGCCTTGGCGCCCGGCATCCTGAGGCGCATTCTGGAGGTGCTGCAGGACCCGGCGCCCGGCGCCGACCGCGCGCCGGTCCTGCCGGAAGAGGCGCAGCACAACTGACGCGCCGGCGCGGGCGCCGACGGTCGGGACGGAACTCCCCCTTCGTCAAGCCGGCGTCGGGATGGGGCGGACGAGGGTGTGGCGCTTGCGGCCAGCGCTGAGCTTGAGCTGGCCGTCGGGGTTCAGGTCCGCGAGCGTGACGCTGTATTTCTCGTCCGCCACGACAGCGTCGTTCAGCCGCGCGCCCTGGCCCTTGATCAGCCGCCGAGCCTCGCTGTTCGACGGCGTCAGGCCGACCCGGGTCAACAGCGCGAACAGCGGCACGCCGGCTTCGAGGTCCGCTTCCGGCACCTCGACGGTTGGCAGGGCCGCGCCGCTGGCGCCTTCCTCGAAGGTGCGGCGCGCGGTCTCGGCCGCGGCCGCCGCGGCTTCGTCGCCGTGCGCCATGCGCGTGGCCTCGGTCGCCAGCAGCTTCTTGGCGTCGTTGATCTCGGCGCCCTCCAGCGCCTCGAGCCGGGCGATCTCGTCCAGCGGCAGGTCGGTGAACAGGCGCAGGAACTTGCCGACGTCGGCGTCCTCGGTGTTGCGCCAGTATTGCCAGTAGTCGTAGGGCGACAGCATGTCGGCGCTGAGCCAGACCGCGCCCTGGGCCGTCTTGCCCATCTTGGCGCCCGACGACGTCGTCAGCAGCGGCGAGGTCAGGCCGAACAGCGTCCGGTTGTCGACCCGGCGGCCGAGCTCGACGCCGTTGACGATGTTGCCCCACTGGTCCGAGCCGCCCATCTGCAGCACGCAGTCGTAGCGCCGGCTCAGCTCCAGGAAGTCGTAGGCCTGGAGGATCATGTAGTTGAACTCCAGGAAGCTGAGCGGCTGCTCGCGCTCGAGCCGCAGCTTCACGGAGTCGAAGCCGAGCATGCGGTTGACGGAGAAATGCCGGCCGTAGTCGCGCAGGAAGGGGATGTATTCCAGCCGGTCGAGCCATTCGGCATTGTCGACCAGCAAGGCGTCCGTCGGCCCGTCGCCGAAACTCAGGAAGCGCTTCAAGACCTCGCGAATCCGTGCCACGTTGTGGGCGATGTCCTGCTCGCTGATCAGCTTGCGCATGTCGTCCTTGCCGGACGGGTCGCCGACCTTGGTGGTGCCGCCGCCGATCAGCGCGATCGGCTTGTGGCCGGTCCGTTGCAGGATGCGCAGCTTCAGCACCTGCAGCAGGTTGCCGATATGAAGACTGGGCGCCGTGGCGTCGAAGCCGATATAGCCGACGACGCGGCCGCCGGCGGCGGCATCGTCGAGGGCGTCCAGGTCGGTCGCCTGGTGGAAGTGCTCGCGCGTCCGGATGATGCGCAGGAACTCGGATTTAACGGCCGTCATGGCACTGCTGTCGGATCTGTTGTGAGGGGCGCCTGAACGGCGGCGTCATCTAGCACGAGAAGGGGGCGGCGGACAACGCCGCCGATGGGATTGGCGTATGGGCGAGGTACGAACGGCGATCGGGCTGATGAGCGGCACGTCGATGGACGGCATCGATGCCGCCTGGCTGCGCACCGACGGCGAAACGGTGGTCGAGATCGGCGGTTTCGCCAGCACGCCCTACGACCCCGACCTGCGCGGCCGTCTGCGCGGCGTGCTGGGCGGTACCGGCGATGTCGACGGCGTCGCCGACGCGATAACGCGCGCGCATGCCGACGCGGTCAACGGGTTATTGAAGAAATCCGCGCTGGCACCTGAAAACATTGACGTTATCGGTTTTCACGGGCACACGGTCCTGCACCGTCCCGAGGTCGGCCGGACCTGGCAGATCGGCGATGGTGGGCTGCTGGCGGCGCTCACGGGCATCCGCGTGGTCGACGATTTCCGCAGCGCCGACGTCGCCGCCGGCGGGCAGGGCGCGCCGTTCGCGCCGCTCTATCATGCCGCCCGCGCGGCCGGGCTCGACCGGCCGGTCGCGGTGCTGAACGTCGGCGGTGTCGCCAACCTGACCTGGATCGGCAGGGGCGGCCGGCTGATCGCCTTCGACACCGGCCCCGGCAACGCCCTGGTCGACGACTGGGTCGCCGCGCATACCGGCGCGGCCATGGACGCCGACGGCCGGCTGGCGGCGGGCGGGACCGTGCATGAAGACGTGCTGACGGCCATGCTCGACCAGCCCTATTTCGCCGCGCCGCCGCCGAAGTCGCTGGATCGGGACGATTTTTCGGTTCTGCCGGCGCGCGGGCTGTCCGCCGCCGATGGCGCGGCGACGCTGACCGAATTCACCGCGCGCACGGTCGCCGACGCCATGGCGCACCTGCCCGAACCGCCCCGGCGTTGGCTGGTCACCGGCGGCGGCCGGCACAACCCGACCTTGATGGCGGCGCTGCGGCGCCTGCTGGGCCGTGTCGAGCCGGTCGAGGCGGTGGGCTGGCGCGGCGACGCGATCGAGGCCGAGGCGTTCGCGTTTCTCGCCGTGCGGTCGCTGCGCGGCCTGCCGCTCAGCCTGCCGTCGACGACGGGCGTCGCCTCGGCCGTCACCGGCGGCCGCCTGCACTGCCCGGCGGGTTCTGTTTGAGAGTGGCCTAGCCGGCCCGCGC
>JANQKO010000135.1 GCA_028281075.1 Alphaproteobacteria bacterium
GCGCCCGCCGGTCGCCGGCCTCGGCCGCGCGGCCATACCAGTCGGCCGCCGCCGCCGGATCGGCCGCGACGCCCCGACCCCGGTTCAGCATGTTCGCCAGACTGACCTGCGCGCCGACGTTGCCGGCCTCGGCCGCCCGCCGGAACCAGCGCGCCGCCGCCGGCAGGTCCCGGGCCACGCCTTCGCCCTCGGCATAAGCGCGGGCGAGAAAGAGCTGCGCGCCGTCCGAACCCAGCTCCGCCGCCGCGCGGAACAGCGCCGCCGCGCGCGCCGGGTCCCTGTCGACGCCGCGGCCAGCGCGGTGGAGCCGGCCGAGATTGTAATGCGCCAGCGCATGCGCCGGATCGGCCGCGATCGCTCGGGCGTAGAGCTCGGCGGCCCGCGCCGCGTCCTGCGGCACGCCGCGGCCGCCCTGGTAGAGCGCGCCCAGATTGTTGAGCCCGTTGGCGTCGCCCGCCTCGGCCGCCGCCGCGAACAGCGCCGCCGCCTTCGGCAGGTTGCGCGCGACGCCCTCACCGGTCCGGTAGAGCATGCCGAGATTGTTCCGGGCGGGCGCGAAGCCGGCCTCGCCCGCCGACTCGTAGTGTCGCACCGCCGTCGCCAGGTCGCGCGGCCCGCCCTCGCCCGCCGCCAGCAGGACCGCCAGGTTGTAGGCGCCGCGCGGGTCGCCCTGGTCGGCCGCGGCCCGGTACCAGCGCCGCGCCGCGGCCGGATCGCGGGTGATCCCGACGCCGTGCTCCAGCGCCGCGCCGTAGTTGATCTGGGCATGGTTCAGCCCGGCCCGCGCCGCCGTGCCGAACAGCCGCGCCGCGCGTTCGCGGTCCCGGTCGACGCCGTCGCCGCGCTGCAGCAGCAGGGCATAGTCGTTGATGGCGTCCGGCAGGCCGCGCGCCGCCGCCGCCGCGTAATAGCCCGCCGCGGCGCCCATGTCGGCCGCGCCGGCCAGCCCCTTCTGCGCGATCCGGCCCAGCGACCACAGCGCCCAGGGATGGCCCTGCCCGGCCGCCGCCTCGAACAGCGCCCGCGCCGCCGCCGGATCGGTGTCGACGCCGGTGCCGTCCAGATAGAGCGCCCCCAACCGGTACTGCGCGTTGGCGTGCCCGGCGTCCGCCGCCTCGCGGTACAGCCGCAGCGCCCGGTCCATGTCCCGCGCCACCCCCAGCCCGCGCACGTAGAACGCCGCCAGGTTCGCCTTCGCCGGCGGATAGCCTTGCGCCGCCGCGGCCCTGAACTGCGCGATCGCGGCCATGTCGTCGCGCGGCCCGCCCTGGGCCAGCAGGTGCATCACGCCCAGGCTGTCCTGGGCCGCGGCATGGCCCTGGGCCGCCGCCTGGCCGAACCAGGACCGCGCCGCCGCGTGGTCATGCGCGACGCCGCGGCCGATCTGGTAGATCAGCCCCAGCAGGTACTGCGCGCGCGGCTCGCCGGCCCGCGCCCGGGGCCGCAGGCGCTCGACCGTCTCGTCGCGGGCATCGTCGGGAAAGACATGCGGTTCGGCCGGTTCCGGCAGCGCCGCCCGCGCCACCGGACACGGCGTCGACGCCGCCGCCAGCAGCAGCGCCAGGGCGGCGACGCGCGCCGTCGGCTTGCGCCTCAACCGCCGCGCGCCGCGTTCAGCACATCCCGTCCGGCATCGGTCAGCCGGCAGACCAGCCAGTCCGGCTTCATACGGTTGATGAACCAGGGTTCCGCCCACCCCGCCTTGATGCAGGACCGGATCGTCCGGGCGTCGATCTCGCGGCCGTCGGTATCGAACAGCGGCAGCTTGCCGCCGGCCTGATCGAGCCCCCGCTCCAGATAGCGCCGCTGCGCCGCCGACGGCGCCGTTCTTGTCGTCCGCGTGCCTGTCGTGACCGTCATGCCGGAAAGGCTAGCCGATTCCGGCCGCGCGGGCGAGTCACGATCGGGTCAAGGCCCGCGCCGGACGCAAGAAACAGATGTGTTTTAGTTATTATTTATAGGGCATTAGATAAAAATTCCGAGAAAATGGTTGGACTAAAATCAACACATTGGAAAGCCGTGGCGGCGATAATCGGGCCGGTTTGACGATCTCGCGGGGTCCCGTGGCGACACGGGCGGAGGACCTTCGACGTGGATAACCGACAGCAGCTCCTGGCCAGCACCGGCCTGACCACGGAACGCCGCCGCCACCAGCGCCGCAAGGTGCTTTGGCACGCGCATCTGCGCGTCGGCGCCGAGCGGAACAAATGCCGCGTGCGGAACATCTCGCTCGGCGGCGCCAGGATCCAGGCGCCCCTCGAGCTCGCCGTCGGCACGCCGGTACATCTGGAGTCCGACCATCATCCGCCGCTGTTCGGCCGGATCGCCTGGCGCCGCGACGACATGTTCGGGATCGCCTTCGACCGCGAGGCCGAAACCATCACCGCACTGCTCGGACTGCGCGTCGTCGGCAATCTGCAGCTCGACGGCAACGCGCGCGCGCCCAACGTCGACCCCTAGCGCGGTTAACCAAGCCGAAACGGAATGGGGATATTTCTATCTGGAGTAAGTTCCCGGGCCGGCCGCGTATCAAGCACCAACGAGAAACCCCAGTGATGGATGCGTTCAACGACCTGCTGTCGGCTGCCGAACACGACCTGCGGCGGCGCAACCGGCGGCGGCGGATTCTCTGGACCGGTAAGCTGCGCATCGGCGACAATCTGATCGACTGTCAGGTGCGCAACATCTCGCTCGGCGGCGTGCTGATCAAGACCCGGGTTCCGCTCGCCGTCGACACGCTGGTCTATTTCGAAAGCGACCATCATTCGCCGCTGCAGGGCCGCATCGCCTGGCACGCCAACCGGCTGGCCGGGATCACCTTCGACAGCGCCGCCCCCACCGTCGCCCGCATCCTCGGCCCGGCCGCCAGCTCCCTCGGCCTGTCGCTGAACGATCCGTCTTAGCGCGGGACGCCTTCAGGTCGGAACACGGCCGCATCGACAATGTCCGCGAACGGGAATGCGACGACATCGGAAATCGCCGCCCCAGCCTTGTCATGCCGGCGCAGGCCGGCATCCATGGGATTCGACGGCAGGCAATGCGCCCTCCAGCAGATGCCCATGGATACCGGCCTGCGCCGGTATGACCGCGGTGGGGTGACTATCGCCGACACCGAACCGACGAAGATCGCCACAGGCCGCGACCGCGGCCCGCCGGTTGTCCGGCCCGTCCTCCGCAGCAGCGGCGCTGCCGCTGCGGAGGGTGGACGCGCCCGCGCAGGCGCGGACCGTCAGGTCCGCTGCCGTGAACGCCAACAATAAGCTGAACCGCTTGCCGTTCCGGCAAGCGGTTCAGCGGAACGCCGGCTCGTCGAAGCTGCGCAGCTTGCGCGAGTGCAGGCCTTCGACGCCCGCAGCGCGCAGGTTGCGGAGCGCCGCGATGCCGATCTGCAGGTGCTGGCCGACCCGCGTCTGGTAGAAGGCGTTGGCCATGCCGGGCAGCTTGATCTCGCCGTGCAGCGGCTTGTCCGAGACGCAGAGCAGCGTGCCGTAGGGCACGCGGAAGCGGTAGCCGTTGGCGGCGATGGTCGCCGATTCCATGTCGACCGCGATGGCCCGCGACTGGTTCAGGCGCAGCGCCAGCTCGTCATGCCGCAGCTCCCAGTTCCGGTTGTCGGTCGTGAACACCGTGCCCGTGCGCAGCCGGGTCTTCAGCTCCGGTCCCCTGAGGCCGGTCTGTTGCGCCACCGCCTCGGTCAGGGCGATCTGGATCTCGGCGATCGGCGGCACCGGCACCCAGCCCGGCAGGTCGTCGTCCAGCACGTGGTCGCCGCGCACATAGGCATGCGCCAGCACATAATCGCCCAGGCGCTGGCTCGGGCGCAGGCCGCCGCAATGCCCGACCATCAGCCAGCAGTGCGGCCGCAGCACGGCCACGTGGTCGGTGATCGTCTTGGCGTTCGACGGCCCGATGCCGATATTGATCAGCGTGATGCCCTCGCGGTCCGCGCGCACCAGGTGGTAGGCCGGCATCTGCGGCAGCTTGTCGGGCGCGGCGCCCGCTGCCGGCCGCGCCGTCAGCCGGGCATTGGGCGTCACCACGTTGCCGGGCTCGACGAAGGCGGTGTATTCGTCGCCGTTCGCGACCTGGTCCTGGCCATAGGCGATGAACTCGTCGACATAGCGCTGGTAGTTGGTGAACAGCACGAAGCGCTGGAAATGCTCCGGCGCCGTCGCCGTGTAATGCGCCAGCCGGACCAGTGAATAGTCGACGCGCTCGGCGCTGAACAGCGCCAGCGGATAGGGCGCGCCCGCCGGCGTCACGTGCGTGCCGTTGGCGATGGAATCGTCGATCTCCGACAGCTCCGGCAGCCGGAAATGCTGCCGCAGCGCCGACAGGTGCGCGTCCGTCAGCACCGCCGTCGCCGCCTCCGAGACGAAGGTCAGCGGGATCGTGCGGTCGCTGCGGCCGACGACCAGCGGCCGGCCGTGGTTGCGCATCACCAGCTCGAACTGCTCGCGGTAATACTCCGCGAACAGGTCCGGCCGGGTGACCGTGGTGCCGTGCACGCCCGGCGCCGACAGGTTGCCGTAGGCCCGCCGCGGCCCGCGGTTCAGATCGGCATCCGAGACCGAGATCCCGACATAGGGATAGACGGCCGCCGGCGGCGCCGTCAGCGCATCGGGATTGGCCAGCGCCTGGCGGATGCTGTCGGCCGCCGAGTCGTAGATCTCGCCGACCCGGGTAAACGCCGCCGCCGCGTCGTCGAAGCGCTGCAGCCCGCTGACCTGGCCATGCCCGTGCTCGGCCATCGCGCACCTCCTTGTCATGGCGCCCGGCATACGCCATTGGCGACAAAGGTTAAAGCGCCTTTCTCACCGCCACCACGGTCCAAGACGGGCCGGCCGGCCCGTCTCGGACGCAAGGGCACGCCGCCGCCCGCAATTCTCTCCGCTCCAAATCCGCGCTGAGGTATGTTGTTGCGACGTCCGCTTCGATCGTCGGCTTGTCGGAGTCCGTTCGAGAATGGCCTCGCCAGCTTCGCGCGCGGACGAATGGGTGGAGACCAGACGCGTGAATGCAAGATCGCCACGTCGACGAACCGGGACGGTATCCGGTTCCGCCTACCGGTTTTCGCACCTGCATTTGGAGAACTGGCGGAATTTCCGCCATGCCGATGTCTCGCTGCAACGACGGAGCTTTCTGTTCGGCCCGAACGCGTCCGGCAAATCCAATCTCCTCGACGCGTTTCGCTTCCTGAACGAGATCGTCTCGGTCGGCGGCGGTTTCGAGGAAGCCGTCGCGAAAAGAGGCGGTGTATCGAAGATCCGTTGCCTGGCGGCGCGTCAAAAGCCCGACATCGCGATCGGCGTCAAGGTATCCGACAACGGGACCGACGTCTGGGAATACGAGCTCCACTTCGCGCAGGACAATCAAAGCCAGCCGCGCATCAAGAAGGAAAGAGTGGTCCGGAACGGGCGGCAGATCGTCGCGCGCCCCAACGCGGACGACAAACGCGATCCGGAACAGTTGCGGCAGACCCACCTGGAACAGGTCCGGGTAAACCAGTCCTTTCGCGATCTCGCCAACTTCTTCCGGTCGGTGCGGTATCTCCATGTCGTGCCGCAGTTGGTGCGCGACCCGGATCGTTACCGGGGCCGGGAAGACGATCCGTTCGGATGGGACTTGGTCGAGAAGGTCACCAGCACGCCCAAGCGGACTCGCGAAGCCCGATTGAACCGCATTCGCGACGCGCTGCGTGTGGCCGTGCCGCAACTCAAGGAGCTGGAGCTCTGGTACGACAGCCGTCACATTCCGCACTTGCGGGGACGATATGAACACTGGCGTGCCCAGGGCGCATGGCAGACCGAGGAAGCTTTCTCGGACGGGACGCTCCGGTTGCTGGGCCTGCTCTGGTCCGTGCTTGATGGGTCGGGACCGCTTCTGCTCGAGGAACCGGAAATGTCGCTGCACCCGGAGGTGGTCCGGTACATCCCGCAGATGCTGGCCCGCATGCAACAGCGGACCGGACGCCAGGTCATGATCAGTTCGCATTCGTCCGACCTGCTGCGTGATGACGGCATCGGCCTCGACGAAGTCCTGCTGTTGCGGCCCGCGGCCGAGGGGACGGGCGTTCAGCCCGCCGGCTCGAACGCGGAAACTAAGCTGCTGCTCGAGGCGGGCGCCATGCTCGATGAAATCATCATCCCCCGGACCAGGCCGACGTCGCCGGAACAGCTCAGCCTATTCGGCAAGTAGCGCCGACCCGATGCAGGAGCCCGCGTTCAGTGGTGCCGTCGAAGGTCCGCTCGACCAGACGGTGTTCAACCGCCTCGTCGCCCATGTCGGCGCGGTACCGGGAACGGTGCACGTTCGAAACGGCAAACGCGCGCTTCTCGACAGACTGCATGGGTACAACAACGCGGCACGTCGCTGGCCATGGCTCGTGTTGATCGATCTGGACAACGATGCCGATTGCGCGCCGGCCTTTCGTCGGACGCACCTGCCCGAGACGTCCGAGTTCATGTGCTTTCGCGTCGCGGTCCGACAGATCGAAGCCTGGCTGCTGGGCGACCGGGAACGGCTTGCCGGATATCTTTCCGTGACGGCATCGCGCTTTCCGGTCTCCCCCGAAGCGCTTGAAAACCCGAAACGGACGCTTGTCGGTCTGGCGCGGCAATCACGTCGGCGCGCGACCCGCGAATTGATGGTGCCGACGCCGACAAGCGGCCGCAAGGTCGGTCCCGGTTACACCTCCGAACTCATCGGTTTCGTCACCGACCGGGAAAACGGCTGGCGGCCCGATGTGGCTTCCCGGGCCTCGCCCAGTCTGGCGAGATGCATCGAATGCCTTCGGCTGGTCGTCCGGCGAACGGCCTAAGCCAGCAGGCCGCCGACAAAGCGCGTGATAGCGTCCAGCACGTCCTCGCGCCGGTCCTTGTGCGGCGCGTGGCCGCAGTCCGGCAGCAGCAGCGTCTCGCAGGGACCGGCGGTCTGGCGCGCGATGGCGTCGAGCTGCGCGGCGCTGCCGTATTCGTCCGCCTCGCCCTGGATCTGCAGCACCGGCGCGGCGATGCCCGGCAGGTATTCTTCCAGGTTCCAGTCCCGGAACGCCGGATCGGTCCAGGCATCGGCCCAACCGTTGAAGGCGCAGTCGACATTGTCCCCGTGATGCCGTTGCAGCCGCGCGCGCAGGTCGGTCGTGGCATAGGCCTGCTTCGCCGCCGCGATGGAGGCCAGCCCGACCGCCTCGGTAAAGACGTGCGGCGCTTCCAGCACCAGCCCACGCAGGCCCGGCGCCGGCGTGCCGCCGGCATGCACGATGGCGATCGAGGCACCGTCGGAATGGCCGACCAGGATGCTGTCGCGCACCCCGAGCTGGGCCAGCAACCGCGGCAGGACCTCCAGACCCTCGTCGTGCATGTAGCGCACCGTCCGCGGCAGGTCACAGGGATCCGAGCCGCCATAGCCCGCGCGGCTGTAGGTCAGCGCGCCGCAGCCCGTGCGCCGGGCCAGCACCTCGGGCACGTCGCGCCACATGGCCCGGCAGCCCAATCCCTCGTGCAGGAACACCAGCGTCGGCGCCGTCTCGGGCGCCGGCCCGGCCCAGGCATATTCCAGCCGCCGGCCGCCGGCATCGACGAAACCGCTTGGCGCCGGCATCAATCGCGCAGCTTGAAGCGCTGGATTTTGCCGGTCGCCGTCTTCGGCAGTTCCTCGGCGAAGTCGATCCAGCGCGGATACTTGTAGGGCGCCAGCCGGTCCTTGACGAACCGCTTCAGCGCGTCGGCGAGCGCGTCGTCGCCCGACAGCCCCTCGCGCAAGACGACATAGGCCTTCGGTTTGATCAGGTCGTCGGCGTCGGCGCGCCCGACCACGGCCGCCTCCTGCACGCTGTCATGCGCCATCAGCGCCGACTCGACCTCGAACGGCGAGACCCAGATGCCGCCCACTTTCAGCATGTCGTCCGAGCGGCCGGCATAGGTGTAGTAGCCCTCGCCGTCACGCACGTATTTGTCGCCGGTATGCGTCCAGCGGCCCTGGAACGTCGCCAGGCTCTTCTCGCGGTTGTTCCAATAATAGGGCGCGCTGGTCGGCCCGCTGACCAGCAGGTCGCCGACCTCGCCGTCCGGCACCGCGCCGCCGTCGTCGGCGGCCAGGCGCACCTCGTAGCCCGGCACCGGCCGGCCGCTGGCGCCGTAGCGCACGTCGTCCGGCCGGTTCGACAGGAAGATATGCAGCATCTCGGTCGAGCCGATGCCGTCCAGGATGTCGACGCCGAAACGGTCGCGCCAGCGCCGGCCCAGCTCCGCCGGCAGCGCCTCGCCGGCCGAGACGCAGATCCGCAGCCGGTCCGAGCCCGCCGCCCGGTCGAGGCCGTCGTCGGCCAGGATGGCGCCATAGAGCGTCGGCACGCCGTAGAAGATCGTCGGCCGGTGTGCCTTCATCACCGCCATCACCGTTTCCGGCGTCGGCCGGCCGGCCATCAGCACCGCCGTCGCGCCGACATAAAGCGGAAAGATCAGGGCGTTGCCGAGCCCGTAGGCGAAGAACAGCTTCGCGGCCGAGAACACGACGTCGTCGGGGCGGATGCCGAGCACGCCGACGCCGTAGAGCGCCGCCGTGTTCACCAGGTCGCCGTGCAGATGGATGGCGCCCTTCGGGCGGCCAGTCGAGCCCGAGGAATAGAGCCAGAAGCCAGCATCGTCCGGCGTCGTCATCGCCGCCGTCAACTCGGCGGGCGCCGCCGCCGTCAGGTCGCTCAGGCGCGGATGCCCGCCCCGGTCGCCCGCCCCCGACACGACGACGTGCGCCAGATGCGGCAGGTCCTCGACGCGGCCGGCGACGCGGTCCAGCAGTACGTCGCTCACCACCAGCGCCCGGGCCCGGCTGTCGCCCAGCATGTAGGCATAGTCGTCCGGCGTCAGCAGCGTGTTCAGCGGCACCGGCACCAGGCCCGCCTTGATCGCGCCCAGGAACACGGCCATGAAATCGATACCGTCCAGCAGCGCCAGCGCCACCCGCTGCTCCGGCATCAGCCCCAGCGCCAGCAGCGCGTTGCCGGCCCGGTTCGCGCGCGCGGCCAGCTCGGCATAGCTGTAGCGGCCGGCATCGTCGATCACCGCCGTCTTGCCGCCGTTGCCGTCGCGCGAGTGGCGGTCCAGCAGGTCGGCCGCCGCGTTGTAGCCGCGCGGCAGCGTCACCGCCGGCGGCGACGTGTCGAAATTCACCGTGCTGAAGTCGGTCATGGCTCCTCCCGTGGCTGGGCGGCAGTCTAGCCAGACCGCTGGCGGCCCGGAAGCGCCAAACTTGCGTTATAGTGCATTTCCTCGTTCTTCGCCGATCAATTGGAACTATAGTGCAGATCCGTTCCGAAGGTCCGAGATGAACGACAAGCCGCCCGCCAGACGCCCGCCGCGCGCCGACGATCCCGACGCCGACGGCTATCTCTTGACCCTGGGCGAGCGCGTGCGCGCGGCCCGGGCCCGGCGTGGCATGACGCGCAAGATGCTGTCGCGCGATTCCGGCGTGTCCGAGCGCTACCTGGCCCAGCTCGAGACCGGCGCCGGCAACGTCTCCATCGCCCGGCTCCGGCGCGTGGCGCATGCCATGAACACGCCGCTCGCCGATCTCGTGCGCGAGGGGCCGGAGCCGCCGGTCGAGCTGACGCGTCGAGATGACGGGCCGCAGCGTCACGTCCCTGTTCGGAGCAATGTTGACGAAGAACGGGATCTCGACTC
>JANQKO010000140.1 GCA_028281075.1 Alphaproteobacteria bacterium
AGCTGCGCGACCATCCCCAGGCGGGGCTCGCCAAGCGGCAGATGCGGGCCGGCGGCACCGTCGTCAGCTTCGAGATGACGGGCGGCAAGGATGCCGCCTTCCGCGCGCTGAACGCGCTGAAGATCATCGACATCTCCAACAATCTGGGTGACGCCAAGAGCCTGATCACCCATCCGGCGACGACGACGCATCGGGCCATGGGGCCGGAAGGCCGGGCGCTTGCCGGAGTCTCCGACAGGCTGGTGCGCCTGTCGGTCGGCCTGGAGGACGCCGGCGATCTCGCCGACGACCTGCGCCGGGCGCTGGCGGCGGCCTGACCATGCTAGCGTGAGGGTGCCGATTCCGAGGGAGGGAGCACCCGACACCATGCCGACCCATCATGAGCTCGACGCGGCGCCGGAGACGGTCTGCTGGGGCTATTTCGACGCCGCCGCGCCACCCGTCCTCGAGATCGAGTCCGGCGACAGCGTCACCATCCACACGGTCTCCGGCGGTCCCGAGGTGGTGCCGGACGGCGACCTGCGGCCGCTGCCGGCGCTGGTCGAGATCCATGCCCGCGTCAGCGACCGCATGCAGCCGGGCCACATCCTGACCGGTCCGGTCGCGGTGCGCGGCGCCAGGGCCGGCGACGTGCTGGAGGTTCGCATTCTCGACGTGCGGCTCGCCGACGACTGGGGCTGGAACGTGATCCGGCCGCTGAGCGGCGCCCTGCCCGACGATTTCGACGAGACCCGGCTGCTGCACATCCCGCTCGACCGGTCGGCCATGACCGGCCGCCTGCCGTGGGGCCACGACCTGCCGCTGCACCCGTTCTTCGGTGTCATGGGGGTGGCGCCGCCGCCCGGCTGGGGCCGCATCAACTCGATCATTCCGCGCCGTCACGGCGGCAACATCGACTGCAAGGAGCTGCGGTCCGGGGCGACGCTGTACCTGCCGGTGTTCAACGAGGGCGCCCTGTTCTCGACCGGCGACGGCCATGCCGCCCAGGGCGACGGCGAGGTCTGCGTCACCGCCATCGAGACGGCGCTGACCGGCACCTTCGAGTTTCACGTGCGCTCGGATCTCGACCTCGACGCGCCGTTCGCCGAGACGCCCAGCCACTACATCACCTTCGGCATCGATCCGGATCTCGACGTGGCGGCCGAGCAGGCGCTGCGCCGGATGCTGGCGCAGATCCAGACCCGGGCCAACCTGTCGAAGGCCGACGCCTACACGCTGTGCAGCCTGGCCGCCGACCTGCGCGTGACCCAGGTCGTCAACGTGCACAAGGGCATCCACATGATGCTGCCGAAGTCGGCCCTGCACGGCTGAGGTCCAGACCGGCCAAAAAAGAAATGCCGGACCGCGAAGCGGCCCGGCGCAATTCGTCTGATGGCGTTTCTTGGTTGTTATGCGGTTATTCGGCCGCCGCCTGCCGCGACGTCGCGGCGTCGAGCGCCTGTGTCAGGTCGGCGATGATGTCGTCGATATGCTCGATGCCGATCGACAGCCGGACATAGCCGTCCGACACGCCCGTCGCCAGCTTGTCCTCGGGCGACAGTTGCGAGTGCGTCGTCGAGGCCGGGTGGATCGCCAGGCTGCGGGCGTCGCCGATATTGGCGACATGGTAGAAGAGTTGCAGGGCGTCGATGAAGCGCCGCCCGGCCTCCAGCCCGTCCTTCAGCTCGAAGCCGACCAGGCCGCCATACTGGCCGCCGAGATAGGTCTCGGCCCGCCGCTGCTGTTCCGCGTCGGTATGGGCGCCGGCGAATATGACCTTGCTGACGGCCGCATGGCCGGACAGGAACTCGGCCACCGCGGCGCCGTTGCGGCAATGCTCGCGGATGCGTAGCGGCAGCGTCTCCAGGCCCTGGATGATCTGGAACGCGTTGAACGGGCTCAAGGCCGAGCCGAGGTCGCGCAGCAGCGTGACGCGCGCCTTCAGGATATAGGCGATCGGCCCCAGCGGCTTCGCGGCCTGGCTCCAGACCGCGCCGTGATAGCTCGGGTCCTCGGTGTTCAACAGCGGCTGCCGTTCGGGATAGGCCTCCCAGTCGAAATTGCCGCCGTCGACGATCAGGCCGCCGATCGAGGTGCCGTGGCCGCCGATATACTTGGTCGTCGAATAGACGATGATGGCGGCGCCATGCGCGAACGGCTTGCAGATCACCGGCGCCGCCGTGTTGTCCATGATCAGGGGAATGCCGAACTCGCGGCCGATATCGGCCACCTCCCGGATCGGGAATACCGTCAGCTTCGGGTTCGGCAGGGTCTCGGCGTAGTAGGCCCGGGTCTTGTCGTCCGTCGCCCGGCGGAAGTTCTCCGGGTCGGCGGGGTCGACGAACCGCACCTCGATGCCCTGCTGCTTGAGCGTGTTGGCGAACAGGTTCCAGGTACCGCCGTAGAGGTCGGTCGAGCTGACCACGTTGTCGCCGGCCTGGGCCACATTCTGGATGGCGAAGGCCGAGGCCGCCTGGCCCGAGCTGAGCGCCAGCGCCGCGGCGCCGCCCTCCAGGGCCGCGATGCGCTGCTCCAGCACGTCGCAGGTCGGGTTCATGATGCGGGTATAGATGTTGCCCAGTTCTTTCAGCGCGAACAGGTTGGCCGCGTGTTCGGTGTGGTTGAACTGGTAGGACGTCGTCTGATAGATCGGCACGGCGACCGCGCCGGTCGCCGGATCGTTCCGATAGCCCGCGTGCAAGGCGAGGGTTTCGGGATGCTTGCTCTCGACTGTCATTGATCTTGCCCCTGAGACGCTTGAGATTGGCCAATGGCGGTTCAGGCCGCCGCGGTATCCACTTCCACACGCCCACCCTTGAGCTCGAGGCCCAGGCTGACCGGCGTCGGCTGACGCAGGATATCCAGCACCGGGCAATGCCGGTCGACGGCCGCCTTGAGGCGCCGCAGGTCGGCGGGGTCCGCGTCGCTGTCCAGCGTGACGGTCCCCTCGATGGCATTGTAGCCGGGGCGCACGTCGTCATCGACGGCGAAAAAGCCGCGCAGGTCGATATCGCCGGACAGGCTGACGGCGACGTTCTTCAGCGGAATCCCGAGCTGGTCGGCATAAAGCCGGTAGGTGATCTCCTGGCACGACGCCAGCGCCGCCAGCACGTATTCGACCGGGTTCGGCGCGGTGTCGTCGCCGCCGAGCGCCGCCGGTTCGTCCACGTCGACGCGGAACTGACGCACGGTGACAGCGCTCTTCAGGCCTTCGGTCTGGCGCGACTCGACGGAAAACGTGGCGTCGGCGGCGCCCGGCTCGCGTTGGAACGTCTCCCGGGCGGCGGTGAAGACGTCGCGGTAGGTCACGGACATATCTCTAGGCTCCTCGTTCTGGCCATTCCATTCCGGCGCCACGCGCCGGCACGAAACGACCCGGCGGACAGCGCCCCTGTTCCGAGCCTGGTCGAAAAAAAATCCGCCGCAGCGATGCTGGGGCGGACTGTCCGACCGCTTTAGCTGCATTTTTAAT
>JANQKO010000178.1 GCA_028281075.1 Alphaproteobacteria bacterium
AAAATGCCGCCGGCAAGTCCACTACCCGGACACTGGAAATACGCACGATGGAAAAGCCCAGCGAGGAGGTGGGTGACAAGTCCATCAATCTGTTCTTCATGTCCGGCTGGCGCTGGACCTGGACCGTGGCGGCCATGCGGTGATGACGGCGCGGCCGGAGGCCCCGGCCCCGAACCAGGAGGACGACCTGCAATTGCGAGAGATGGCCATCGACCCGAAGAACCGGCGGGTGCTGATCGTCGACGGCAAGACCGAGCTGGGCCTGGCGCTGGCGCGGGCCTTCGCGGCTGCCGGCGCGCGGGAAATCTACGTGGGCCACGCGCAGCCCTGGAAGGCCAGCGCCAGCCTGGCGGCGGCGCGGTCGGTCGCGGGCGTCACGGCATTTCCGCTGGACGTCACCGATACCGACTCGGTGCGCGAGCTGGCCGCGCTGATCGGCGCCAAGGTCGAGATCCTGGTCAACAACAGCCACCACGTGCGCATGGGCGGCCTGATCGACCGGTTCGACCTGAACACCTCGCGCGACGAGCTGGAGATCCACTATCACGGCCTGATGCGGCTGGCCGGCACCTTCGGGCCGGTCATGCGGGCACGCGGCGCCGACGGCACGCACGGCGCCGGCGCCTGGGTCAACCTGCTGTCGGCCTACGCGCTGGTGAACAACCCTGACTTCGGCACCTATGCCGCCTCGCAGGCCGCCGCGCTGTCGCTGTCGCACTGCCTGCGGGCCGAGCTGGCCGCCGGCGGCATCCGTGTGGTCAACGCCTTCACCGGCCCGCTGGAGGACGAATGGCACCAGACGGTGCCGCCGCCGAAGCTGGAGCCGGCGATGGTGGCGCGCCGCGTCGTCGAGGCCCTGAAGACGGGCCGGGAAGACGTGCCGATCGGCGCCGTGGCCGAGGAGATGATCGCGCGCCTGGCCGAGAACCCGAAGGAGATGGAACGTGCGATCCGGCTGTAGCCTTTCCGGGCGGGGCGGGCGATGACGTCGGCACCGGCGGACGGCATCCTCGTCCGGTTTCTCACCGGCATCGTCAGCGGCAAGATCCGCGTCGTGGACCTGACGATGACGCTGCAACCCGACGTTCCGACCATCACCATGCCGCCGGAGCTGGGCCAGTCCTGGCCGTTCCGCATGGAGGAGATTTCGCGCTACGACCATCGCGGACCGGCCTGGTACTGGAACAACCTGTCCTGCGGCGAGCATACGGGCACGCATTTCGACGCGCCGATCCACTGGATCTCGGGCAAGGACCTGCCGGAGAACGCCACCGACACCATTCCGGTGGAGAAGTTCCTGGCGCATGCCTGCGTCGTCGACTGTTCCGCGCCGGCCGCCGCCGATCCCGACTTCCTGCTGACCATCGACCGGGTCGAGGCCTGGGAAGCCGAGCATGGCCGCATCCCGGCACGCTCCTGGCTGCTGATGCGCACCGACTGGTCGCGCAAGTGGGACCCGGCCGCGTATATGAACATGCGCGACGACGGCGCGCATACGCCGGGACCGCACGAGGACCTGGTGCCGTGGCTGATCGAGGAACGCGACGTCATCGGCTTCGGCTGCGAAGCGGTCGGCACGGACGCCGGGCAGGCGCCGCACTTCAAGGTGCCGTTTCCCTGCCACTACCACATGCACGGCAACAACCGGTTCGGCTTGCCGTCGCTGACCAATCTCGACCTGCTGCCGCCGCGGGGGGCGGTGCTGATCACGCCGCCGCTGAAGATCCGCCAGGGCTCGGGCAGCCCGACCCGGGTGCTGGCGCTGGTCGAGGACGGCTGACCGCGACCGGACGGCAATCGGCGAAGATCAAGGCATTGGCGCCCGGTTGTTCATGGGCGGGAACGCCCGCACGCCCGCCACAGTTAACCGGACGAAACCAAGATCCGCCAACAACTATCAGTGTGATGTTTCCCGGCCAATCATCTTTATGGAAACTTAAACGCTCTCCGGCAGACTTGCTGTGGTTGATTATATATCAGCATAATTCACGTTGTGAGATTCGATGAGAATTTTGTCCTTCATCTCACATAGCGGGGAATATGGTGCCTTGGCCAGTCGGATCGCCCTGCAGGCGCAGCGCGCCGGCGAGGGCGAGGTCGCCGTTATCCGGCTGTCGTCCGACGTCGCCAACGATGGCGCGCACGGCCCGGATTCGACCGCCCCCAGGCTGATCCGCCGCGATATCGCCGATCTGCTGCCGGAGCTCGAACGGCAATATCGCGAGGGGCTGGCGCTCGCCGTCATCGACACCCCGGCCGGCGAACCCGAGGCCGCCCGGCAGGCGATCGCCCTCTCGGATCTCGTCGCCATCCCGACCGCCACCGACATGGCCCGGCTTGTCGGCGTCAAGGACACGCTCGACGCCGTCGAAACCCAGGCGAAGCCGTTCGTCTTCATTGTCGACGTTCCGCCCGGCGATCCCGAGGCCGGCGCCGAGACCGCGATCATGCTCTGCCAGTACGGCACCGTCTCGCCCGTGCGGGTCAGCCTGGGCGTGCGGGAGCCGGGCGCGGCCGCCAACGACGACTCCGCGATCGCCCGGCTCTGGGACTACCTTCGAACCCGCCTGGGCAAGGTGGCGCCGGCGGACGGCGAGGCCGCCGAGCCGGGCACCCCGACCGGCGAGGAGGCGGCCGGCGACGCCGCCGCCCGCCGGCGCTACCGGCGCTGGACCATGCAGGCGCAGGCCCGGCTGACGCTGAACGGCGACGTCGGCACCTGCACGGTCATCAACATTTCCGGCGGCGGGGCGCTGATCAAAAGCGACGCGCGGGTCGACCTCGGTGACGTGCTGTTCGTCACCGACCCGCTGCTCGGCGATTTCGAGGCCGAGGTGCGGCACATCGGCGCGGACGGGACCTTCGGCGTCGAATTCACCATCGACCCGACCTCGAAAGACAAGCTGGCGAAACGGCTGGAAAACATCGCGGCCCCCGATGCCGCCGACGATTAGCGGGGATGTCTACGCGCGGAATTGGGTTCACATAACGTGGCGCCGCGAACCGATATCGCATCCTTCGAGACGCGTCCCTTCGGGCCGCTCCTCAGGATGAGGTCAGGCATTGATATCAAACAACGACCTCATCCTGAGGAGTGGCGAAGCCGCGTCTCGAAGCCTCATCCTGAGGAGCGCCCGTGAGGGCGCGTCTCGAAGGATCGGCCATCGGTCACCGACGACGCCGGAAACGACTTAGAACCTGCGCGAGAAGCGGACCGAAGCACGCTGGTCGTTGAAATTCTCGCGCGCCTCGACGTCGTAGCGGAAGACAAGCCGCGTACGGTCGTCCAGGGTAATGGGCATGCCAAGGCCGACATGCCCGATCCAGGGACTGGGGTCGATGCCGCGGGTCACGAAATGGCCGCCACCGCCGACGAAGCTGCTGGTCACCTTGGCGCGCTCGTTGAGGGCATCGTAGGCGACGCCGACGTCGGCGACCAGGGCCGAGCTGTCGTCGACCCGGAAACGCAGCGTTCCGCCCACGCCCAGCTCCAGGGCCGACAGGTGGCTCGACTTGGCGGCGAGGTTGAGCGCGCCGGCCCCTGTTTCGGTATAGCCTTCGCTGCGGAGGCGGGTGTAGTCGACGCGAATGGCCGGGGAGAACCGCGTCGCGGCGTTCAGGTCGATCGTGCGGCCAATGCCGCCGCCCAGATGGAAACTGTAGGTGTCGTAGTCCGAATTGGCCGCCCGATCGTCGCCGGTAAAGGTGATGGTCCGCGTCCCGTCGGTCTGGCTTAGCCCCAGACCGACCTGAACGCTGGCTTCGGTCGCCTCGTCCACGGCGCGCCGTCCATAGCCGATCAATTGGTAGGTGTGGATGTCGGCCTTATCGCGGTTGGTGTTGCCGTGAACGTCCGTGCTGCTATGCGCGAAGGCCAGCCCCAGACTGGTCCGCTCGTCGATATCGGCGTCGGCGCCGATCACCAGGCCCACGGAATCGCCGTCAAATCCGGAGACGCCCTTGTGATCGTCGTATTCATGCCGGGTGTCCAGCCCGTGCACCCAGAAATGCCTGTCCGCCAGGGCCCGGTCGCCCGCGCGCGGCACGCCGCCCTCGGTCAGCCGGGACCGGACGATCCGGCGCGTGCCGGAGAGCGTGTTCCTGATGGGGATGGCGGCGCTCGCCGTGAGCAGCGGCAGGGTCTCGGCGGCCGCGTCACTCAGCGCCTTCTGGCTGCCGAACGCCGCCAGGCGATTGATGACATCGTCCATGTCGCCATTGCCGCTGGTGCCGTTGGCGGCAAAGTCGCCGATGATGTTGTCAAGCGCGCCGGCGGCGCCGACCGCGGGCCAGTTCTGGTTGGCGACCACGGCGTCAAGCACGACGGTGCTCGATCCGTCGCCGCAGGTGCCGCCGGCCGGCACCAGGCACAGGTTGACCGAATTGCCGGAAACGAGCGCCTGAAAGTCGAACAGGATGGAATCATCGGTGACGATGAAGGTCTCGTCCGATACCAGCGTGCCGGCGCTGATGATGCCCCTCAATTCGTCATCCGAGAAGTTGTAGTTCCCGCCGGCCACGTTGACGTCGATCCTGGCGTTGCCGGGCAGGGTGGCCGTGCCGGTGACCACGAGCTTGCCGAAGGCGGTATCCGTCGCGACATTGGTTTGCAGCACGCCGTTCGCGCCTTGCGAATAGTTGCCGGTGACGGTCCGCGTGTCGCCGGCGGCGATGACCAGCGTGCCGAGGTTGGTGAAGGTCGTCGGCGACGTGGCGGTCACGTCATGGGCCATGTTGAACACCCCACCGCTGCCGATCTCGAAGTGACCGACATTGATGCTGTTTTCGCTGGTAAATGTGCCGTTGACGAAGACTTCCGAATTCACGCCACCGGTGACGGCCCCGGTGACGCGGGCGGCCGTGCCGTTCAGGTCCAGCCTGGCGGTACCGTTCAGGTTGATGACCGGCACGGCCAGAACGCCCGTGCCGGACAGGGTGAACCGCCCGCCTGTGCCGACCGTCAGGGTCGATCCCGTCAGCGTCCCCGCCGACTGGTTCGTGACGCCGTTCGCCGTGAAGCCGGTGACGTCGACGGTGCCCGCGCCGGCGATGGTTGTCGTCGTCGCGGCGTTGGTGGCCAGCGTCCCGACCGTGATGGTGTCACCGCCCGCGGCACCGAGGGACAGCGCCGTGGTCCCGGTGCCGATATCCAGCGTGCCGCTGATACGGCCGTTGCGCAGGCTGACCGCGTGCGCGCCGCCGTCGCCCAGATCGACATTGCCGGTGACCGTGGCGCCGTCCAGCAGGAAGGTGTTGGCGGTGACGCCGTTCAGGGTGACATTGCCGGTTACCGTGCCACCATTGAACGCGAGATCATGCGCGGCATTGGCGGTCGAGGTGATGTTGCCGGCGATCGAGCCGCCGGACTGGCTGACGGTCAGCGCGCCGGTGGTCGCATGGCTGATCGCGCCCGTGACGGTGCCGCTATTGGTCAGCGTGAACGCGTCCCTGGCATCGATCGCGGTGCCGCCACCGCCGGTGATGGTGCCGCTGTTCACGAAGCCGTCGGTGGCGCCGGTCATGGCGGACTGCGCGGAGATGGCGATGCCCGAGGTCGAGGAGATCGTGCCGCTGTTCGTGAAGTCCTGCGTCTGGCCTTCCGTATCCAGCAGCAGGCCGTTCCCCGAGACGGTGTTGCGCAGGATACCGGCGTTCGTGATGGCGATATCCTGGTCCTCGCGCAAATGAAGCGCCGCGCCGCCGGCCCCCGTCGACTCGATCACGCCGCCGGTATTGTCGAAGGCCGACAGTTCCGAGCCGTTGTTCACCAGCAAGCCGTCCACCGCGCCGGTTATCGTGCCGCCATTGGTGAGACCGACCACCCCCGTTCCGACAACGGTGCCGACAACACGGCCGACTTCAAATGCCGTGGAGCCGCCGCTGATCGTGCCGTTGTTGATGAACGAACCAACCGTCCTGCCAATGTTAAAGCCCGTGCGCACCCCGAAGCTACCGGCGCTGCTAATGGTGCCGCCCGCCGCGTTGGTGACGGTCGTCGCGTCACCGATGACCATTGCCGCCGCGCCCCCAGTTTGCCGGATCGTCCCGCTATTGGTCAGGGTCTCGACTGTTCCGTTGAGGAACAGGGCGGAGCAGCACCCGCCCCGAGCCTCTATCGTCCCGGAATTGGTAATGGTGAATGTCGTGATTCTGCTCGTGAGATTGGTGTTCACGCCATTGATATTGTCCGAGATCAAACCTCCCCGGACATCAAAGGCGGACAGCGTCGTGTTCGCCCTGACCACCATGGTCGAGAAGAAGCCGGTGTTGCGGACGGTCACGCCGGAATTGATCCTGAACAGGCCGTTGGCGCCATTGGTGGCATTGATATCGATGCTGAAGCCGCTGCCGTCGATAAGATTGAACGTCTGTATATGGTCGCCCGGCGCCGTCACCGTCTGCTGCTGACCGGCGGAATTGTTGCCATCGATGATGATGTCGGCCCTGGCCCGGCCGAACGGGATGAAGACGAATACCGTGGCCAGAACCAGCGGCCAGGCCGCGTTGCCCGCGTTGACGCGAATGGGACCTATTTTCACAGCATACCCCAACTGCGTGTGAAAACACCTTTACTGAACTGCCTACCGAGGAAGTCCTGCGTATTTGCCGAGTGCGATAGGCCTTGGTGCGAGTAAAGAAGACTGACTGAATTTCTGTGTTAGATTTCGATGATTCGATATTCTACTTAATATATTATTGTAATACGCGCAAAGCGAATTTTCAGGATGCAAAAATTCCCGTAATATGAGCGCGAGCGCTTTTTATTGAATTCCCGCCCGTAAAACCCGTGCTAGCCGGACAGGCTCGCGGGTGCCGACGTCGCAACGCCGCCCCGAAAAGGCGCTGCCGAATTAGGTGAATTAGCGGACAGTCTCCGCATTTTGTGATTGCCAGAATTGATCCGGCGATCCAGGCGGCAGACGACAGAGGGAGTGACGACAAACACCTGGTCTTGAGTAGCCCCCTCAGAGAACACCGAAGCCGATTAATCCGGTCACCGCCGAGACATTGGAGACGATGGCGACCAGCGTTTCCCACAGCGGCAGCGGCCACGTCGGCGCGTCCCGGTAGGACGCCAGCTCACCCGCCTTGGCCTCGATCTGCCCGTGCAGCGCACCCAGTGTCCCGAGCTGGTCGCGAGCGGACGAGACCGCGCCGAACGCCAGGGTCTGACGGCGAAGCCGCGCGAGTTCGTCCTCGAGCGGCGCCACCAGCGGCAGGAAATACCGCGCCTTGTAATCACGCATGGCGCCTCTCAACGCCAGTGCGGGAACCAGGACCGCGAGGCTGAAGACGATGAGAATATTGAACAGGATCAGCCGGACGAACTGACCGGTCCAGATCGGGTCGACGTACTCCGGCGGGCAAGGGGCCGCCGGCGTCACGTCAACATGGCAGAAATAGGGGGCCGCGAACGGAAACTGTTTTTCGATTACGTAGAACCAGAACAGCATGTAGACAGTCGGAATCAGCACGATCACCGCCTGCCGAAAATAGAACTCGCCGAGAATCAGCAAGCCGCTCGACTTGTCGGCGGCGTTTCTGGTCAGAACGACATCGACGCCGGCCTTCTTGAAATGAATCGGCAACAGCCCGGTGGCGATCGCCCATCCGAACCGGTTCGCCACCAGAAACGCACCGGCGATCGAGCCGAGTGTCAGATGAAGCTTGCCGTCAGGGACCGCGTTCGCCAGCCATACGCCGACCGCCGTCAACGGAATCAACACGACGGCGGTGCCGACGGAAGACATCAAGCAGATGCGCGCAAACCGCCGCCGCAATTCAGCGCCGAAATCACTGGCCAGCAGCACGCCGCCGCGAAGCAGGCCGTCGAACCGGCCTTGGAAGCCGTTCTGAACGCGCCGCGCGATATAGACCGTGACCAGAAGGACGGCGAAGCCCGACGGCGCCATGGGGTCTTCGTTATGCGCGACACCGCCGAACCGGGCGGGCGCGATCAGGAACGCCGCAAAGTAGATCAGACCAATGATGAAGACGATCCGGTCGGCCTTCGCCAACATCGCCATCCGCCCATCCCCCGGCGCGCCCGGCCGCTGATCGCGGAAACCGGCTACGTCACCTTAGGAGAAGTATTCGCCGCTGTTCAACCGCCGCCGCGCGGCAAAGTGGCGGTGACGTTGTCGGCCCGCCGGTCTATGACAGACCTCTCCGGAGCGGTTCCGCGCCGGTCCGCGCGACCAGCAGGATCAGATAGCCCAGCAGCGTGCCGTTCAGGATATGCCAGACGAAATGCGTGCCCAGCGGCCAGGCCGCGCAGAGCGGCGCGTCGATGGTGCGGAAGGTGAGCGAGACAGCGAACAGGCCGGCGGCGAGCAGCAGGCCGCGGCCGGCCGGCAAGCCTTTCGCGGCCAGCAGGACGCCGCAGACGGCCAGCGCCAGCAGCGCCGGCAGGTAGCCGGCGCCGCCGCGCGGGGCATCGCCCAGCACGACACCGGCACCCGCGGTGATCGCCAACGACGCCGGTATGTAGGCCAGGCCGATGACGACCGCCAAGGGCCATCCCAGGCCGAAGAAGCGCCGCAGCACGATGGTCAGGTAGCTGATGATGAACAGCAGGATCGGCAGCACGTCGGCGATCCCGGCCCAGCGCGTCGCGAAGGTATGGAACAGGAACGAGCCGGTGCCGATGGCGAACACGAGCACCACCAGCAGGATCACCGGCGCGTCGAGACGGCCGGCGCGGCGCGCGGCGATCAGGCCGACGATGCCGGCGGCGATGAAGGCCGCGTTGGTGACGGCGTTGACCGGCTCGGACCAGAAGGCGAAATCCGTGCGCTCGCAATAGGCGTCGACCTGCGCCGTCAGCGGCGACGATGCCATGCCCGCCCCCCGTGCCCGGACGGCGCTCAGGCGCCGGAGACGGTCAGCACCGCCTTGCCGTCGAAGGTCCGGTCCATCAGGTCGCGGGCCTGGCCGGCGATTTCGGACCAATCCGTGACCCGGTCGATGCGGCAATCGAGGCGGCCGGCCTCGAGCAGCCCCAGCAGGCGCGGGAAGGCCGCCGACGGCGGCTCGATCTCGCTGGTGGCGTAGAGATGCATGCCGCGCAGCGCGGCGCGGCCGTGCAGGAACAGATCGGCGACCGGCAGGGTCACCTCGGGGCTGCCGGAAACGCCGTAGCTCACGCAGACGCCGTCCTTGTCCAGCGCCTTCACCGCGTTCGCCAGCAGCGGCCCGCCGATGGCGTCCATGGCGAAGCGGAAGGGTCCGTTCCCGGCGAAGCCGCCGCCGTCGTCGGTGACCAGCACCTCGTCGGCGCCAAGCGCGCGGGCGAAGACGGCCTTCTCGGCCGAGCGGACCTGCGCCGTCACCCGCGCGCCGGCATGCCTGGCGAGCTGGATCGCGAACATGCCGACGCCGCCCGAGGCGCCGGTGATCAGCGCCTTGCGGCCGAGCAGCGCCCGCGCCATGTCGATGCAGTGCAGCGCCGTCAGGCCGGCGACCGGCAGCGTCGCCGCCTGCTCGAAGCTGACCGCGTCGGGCAGCGGCGCCAGGTCCGGGGTCGGTACGCGGACCTGTTCGGCCCAACCGTCCATGCCGCGGCAGAAGCCGACGACGCGCGTGCCCGCCGCCGGCCCCCGGCCGTCGGCGGCCGGTGCCGCCACCGTGCCGGCGATGTCCCAGCCGATCGTGTTGCCGGCCTCGGTCGCGTTCATGGCGCGCTTCACCTCGCCGCGGTTGAGCGAGAAGGCGGCGACGCGGACCAGGGCCTCGTTCGTGGCCGGCGCGCGAAGCGCGACGTCCGCCAGGCGCAGGCCGTCGCCTCCGGGATCCGTCACCACCGCGCGTATCCGTTCGCCCGCCATGCCGGCGCCCTCCAATGCCGTGATCGAAACGATCTCTCTGATGTAGCTCGCGCCACGGCCGGCACAAGCCCCCGGCGCCGCCGAGCGGCCACGAGATAGCGCTTGCAACGACGGTTCCCGGAAATTATGTACTATTTGGTACATTTTGACCGGCCGCAAATCGAGGAGGCAGCATGTCATTGGCGGAACGGCTTGACACCCTGCGCGCGGCGGGGGCCAAGCGCATACCGGAAGAAAGGCGCGCCGTGATGCGCGGCGCCACGGAGGACCTGCGCCGGTCGGGCATTCTCGACGGCGTGGCCAAGGTCGGCGACCGCTTCCCGGCCTTCGCGTTGAACAACGCCGACGGCGAGCCGGTGCGGTCATCCGACCTGCTGGCGCGCGGCGCGGTCGTCCTGACGGTCTTTCGCGGCGCCTGGTGACCCTACTGCAATGCAGAGCTGTATGCTTTGCAGGCAGTCCTGGGAGACCTTGAAGCGAACGGCGCGAGCCTGGTGGCGCTGACGCCGCACCTGGCCGAGCACAGCCGCGCCATGCGGCGGAAACACGGGCTGAACTATCACCTGCTGACCGATCCGGGAAATGCCTACGCGGCGGAGCTGGGCCTGAGATTCACGTTCCCCGACGACCTGCGGGAGATCTACCGCGGCATCGACATCGACCTGCCGCGGTACAATGGCGACGATAGCTGGACGCTGCCGGTGCCGGCGCGCTTCGTCGTCGATCCCGACGGCATCATCCGGGCGGCCGATGTCGACGTCGACTATACCCGCCGGCCGGAACCGGAAAAGACGCTGGCCGACGTCAGGGCCCTGGGCCTGGGACCGCTGCCCGACGCCCGGTAGCGGCCGATCAGATGCCGAAGAAGGCGCGGGCGTTGCCGCCGAGGATACGGGCCTTGGCCGCGGCCGTGAGGCCGCCATGCCCGCGCACCAGGCCGCCGACCCGCTGCTCGCCGAGGGGGAAGGGGTAGTCGGAGCCGAGCATCACCCGCGCCTCGCCCATCACCGAGACCAGCAGGCCGAGCGCGCCGGCATCGAAGACGGCGCTGTCGACATGGAACCGGTCGACATAGGACGATGGCGGGTTGGGACAGTCCTCGCGCACGATGTCGCGCTGGCGCCAGGCGTTGTCGACCCGGCCCAGCAGGTAGGCGAAGCTGCCGCCGCCATGGGCGAAGCAGAGCTTCAGTGACCGCGGCAGGCGTTCGAAGGCGCCCGACAGGATCAGCGAGAGGATGGCGAGCTGGGTCTCGGCCGGCATCGCCACCAGCCAGGGCAGCATGTATTTCGGCATGCGCTCGCGCGCCATCATGTCCCAGGGATGCACCAGCACGGCCGCGCCCTCGTCGGCGCAGTGCCGCAGGAAGGTGATCAGGCCGGCGTCGTCCAGGTTCTTGGCGCCGACATGGTTGCCGATCTGCACGCCCAGATGGCCGTCCCGCATGGCGCGGCTGACCTCGGCGCAGGCGAGGTCGATATCCTGCAGCGGTACCTGGCACAGCGCCTTCAGGCGGTCGGGCCGGTGCGCGCAGAGCGCCAGCGCCGCGTCGTTGAAGATCCGGGCGCAGTCGCGCGCCTCGGCGGCCGGCCGCATATAGGCGAACAGCAGCGGCGTCGCGCAGAGGATCTGCACGTCGATGCCGTCGCGGTCCATCTCTTCCAGCCGCACGGCCGGATTCCAGCAGGCTTCGTAGATCGGCCGGAACTCCCGGTCGCCCAGCATGACCATGGCCTTGCCGCCGCCGAGATGCTTCATCCAGGGCCAGTCCGGCGTGCCGAAGCGTTCTGCCAGGTCGGGCCAGGTCTCGGGAAAGAAATGGCTGTGCATGTCGACGATCATGGGGCGCGCGCCGTCAATCGAGCGTGGCCCAGCCGTCCGGCGGCTCCTTGCCCGGGTGCAGGGCACCGCAGGCCGGGCAGGTACGCGCGTCGGTGTCGTCGTAGAACGCCTGATAGAGCGGCGGCAGGTCGCGCACCAGGCTCTGCAGCAGGACCTCGACCCGGTGCACCAGGT
The DNA here is from genome assembly GCA_028281075.1 of Alphaproteobacteria bacterium. Taxonomy (GTDB): domain Bacteria; phylum Pseudomonadota; class Alphaproteobacteria; genus JANQKO01. The sequence continues at coordinate 11,844 of JANQKO010000178.1, forward strand.
GGCCGCAATCGAAGCAGTACCACTCGAAGGCGTCCTTCTCGCCGGGCGGCCGCTTCGGCTCGATCACCAGGCCGACGCTGCCGGCCATCGGCCGCTGCGGCGAATGCCGGACATGCGGCGGCAGCAGGAAGATGTCGCCCTCGCGGATCGGCGCGTCGTAGAAGGTCTCGCCGTCATGGAGCTTCAGGACCATGTCGCCCTGGAGCTGATAGAAGAACTCCTCGACCGGATCGTCGTGAAAGTCCGTGCGCCGGTTCGGTCCGCCGACGACGGTCACCATCAGGTCGGCCTCCTCCCAGATCTGCTGGTTGCCAACCGGCGGCCGCAGCAGGTGCCGATGCCTCTCGATCCAGTCCTGGAAGTTGAACGCGGCGAGCCGGGTCATGCGTGCCTCCTGCGGCCGTTCTGCCAACCGACTATACAGCCGGCCGGCGGCCGAAGGCAGCGATCTGAAGGTGCCGACCGGACGCTAGGCCGCGATGTCGGGCAGGATCAGGCAGTCCGGCGGGAAACGCAGCTCGACCAGCGTGCCGACGCCGACCTCGCTCTTGATGGTCAGCGCGCCGTTGTGCAGCTCGATCAGCTTCTTCGTCAGCGGCAGGCCGAGACCGGCGCCGTCGACGCTGCGGTTATGGCCGCTGTCGAGCTGAACGAACGGCAGCATGACCCGGTCCAGGTCTTCGGCGGCCATGCCGATGCCGTCGTCGCGCACGCCGATGACCAGGTCGCCGTCCCGGTCGATGGCGACCGACAGGCCGATATGTCCGCCGGCTTCGGTGAACTGCACGGCATTCATCAGCAGGTTCATCAGCACCTGCCGCATGCGGCGCTCGTCCCCCGCCATCGGCGGCAGGTCCTGGGCGATCCTGGGCTCGATCTTGACGCCCTTGCGGTCGGCCTGGGTCGAGACCATGCGCAGCGCCTTCGTCGCCGTGTCGCCGATATCGATCGGCTGCATATGGCAGTCCAGCTCGCCGGCCTCGGCCTTCGAGTAATCCAGGATGTCGTTGATCAGCGACAGCAGGTGCGTGCCGCTGTTGTGAATGTCGCCGACATAGCTCTCGTACTGGGCGCTGCCCAGCGGGCCGTGGATTTCATTAGCCATGGCCTCGGAAAAGCCGATGATCGCGTTCAGCGGCGTACGCAGTTCGTGGCTCATCGTGGCCAGGAACTCGGTCTTGGTCCGGTTGCCGACCTCGGCGTCGTTCAACGCCTTCTGCAGCTCGACGTTCGATTGCCGCAACTGCTTGAAGGTGTCGTCCAGCACCCGGTTCGGCATCACCTGCACCAGGATCGAGATCGAGCCGGCGGCGATCGCCGCGACGGCGGCGACCACGGCCGCGTAGTAGGCGACCGGCAGCATGCTCTTGGTGACGCTGACCGTGCCGACGCGCTGGGCCTCGAAATAGATCGCGCGGGTGCGGACCATGGTCGGCCAGCGCTGCGCGTAGCCCTTGGCCAGGACGATATCGCCGTTGGCGTTGGCCAGCTCGACGAAGATCTGGGTGCCGTCGAGCTGGCGGTCGGTCAGCAGGGCGTCGAGGCGGTCCGTCTCGGCCTGCCAGGCCGTCGGATTGGTGTGCACGAACCGGGCGACCTCGTCGGCCTGCTTGGTGACCTCGGCATAGAGGTCGGTGATCTCGTGATTGAGGGTGATGGCGACATAGCCGGCCGGCGCCGTGATCGCCATCAGCACGGCGATCACGCCGACCAGATTGGCGACCAGCCGGTGCACGCGCTCGGCTTCGCGCTGTAACATGGATGCGTGGGCGACGTTCATTTCGACCCCATGAGGCCGGTTTCGGGACGGTTGTTGCCGGTAACGACGGCGCGACCGTGGCGGTCCGGCGGTTACGGGAAACACGGGCGCGGCGCGACCGGTGCGCCTACGTCGCATCTCACGCAAATTCTAATATTTGCCGCCTTAAGTTGAGGTTAAGATGGCCCCCGCTTGACGCGGCGCGGACCGGTATCCGCGGCGCCAATCCGGGCCTTGACGGCGGCGCCGGACGAGGCAATCTGTCCAGAAGATGCCAGACGAACACGACCGCCAGATCGCCCCCGACGGCGTGACCGCGCCCGGGCGCCGCCGCCCTCTCCGGGCCGCCGGCGAACCGCGTCGCGTGCGATGGTGGATGCCGTCCCGCGCGCCGCTGCTGCCCGCGCTCCTGGTCTGCCTGGCCCTGCTGCCGCCGGCCGGGCCCGCGCGCGGCGACGACAGGACCTGCATGCGGGTCGGCGCCTGGATCGACCCGAAAACCGGCGACACCGTCGGCGTCGACACCCTCACCGCCGCCCTGGCGACACGCGCGGTGGTCTTGCTGGGCGAATATCATGCCTCGGCCGAGCACCATCGCTGGCAGGCGGCCGTGCTGGCCGCCCTGCAGGCCCATCGGCCGGCGCTGGCCGTGGGCTTCGAGATGTTTCCCCGCGGCGCGCAGCCGGCGCTGGACGCCTGGTCGCGGGGCGAGCTGGACACGGAGGCGTTTCTGCGCCGGTCCCGCTGGCACGAGGTCTGGGGCTTCGACGCGGACCTCTATCTGCCGCTGCTGCACTTCGCGCGCGCGAACCGGCTGCCGGCGCTGGCGCTGAACGTCGAGCGGTCGCTGGTCGCGCGGGTCGGTCGCGAGGGCTGGGCGGCGGTGCCCGCGGCCGAGCGCGAGGGCCTGACCAACCCGGCCGCGGCGCCGGCCGCGTACCGACGGTCGCTGGCGCGCGTCTATGCCGAAACGCACCGCGCGCGCGGCGGCGCGGACGCCGGCCAGGACACGGGCCCCGATATCGAGGCGGCCATGGCCGAGCCGGCGTTCGCAAACTTCGTCGCCGCGCAACTGACCTGGGACCGGGCCATGGCGGAAGCGATCGCGGCGGCGCGGCAACGCGATCCGTCGCGGCTGGTGGTCGGCATCATCGGCCGCGGCCATGTCGAGCACCGCTGGGGCGTGCCGCACCAGCTCGCCGACCTTGGCATCGATGATGCCGCCGTGCTGCTGCCGATGACGGCGGCGGCGGCCTGCGCCGGCCTGGCGCCGGACCTGGCCGACGCGGTGTTCATCATCGACGCGCCCGACGACGACGGCGCGCCGCCGGACCGGCCGCGTCTCGGCGTGATGATCGAGGCCGCCGACGACGGCGTGCGGATTCTGCAGGTGGTCGACGACAGCGTCGCCGCGGCGGCCGGGCTGGCCGCCGGCGACGTCGTCGTCACCGCCGCCGGCCGGCCGGTCAAGCGGCGCGCCGAGCTGATCGCGATCATCCGGCGGCAGGCCCCCGGCACCTGGCTGCCGCTCGATATCCGGCGCGACGGCGACGTCGTGCGGCGGATCGCCAAGTTCCCCGCGGTCACCGGCGATACCCCGTGACGCCGGTCCCCGCCGCCATCGCCGCGCTGGCCTGTCTCTGCACGGTATCGGCCGCGGCGGCCGGCGACCGGGTCCATCACGAGATCGACGTGCGCCTGGACCCGGCGACGGGCCGGATCGCGATCAGCCAGGCGACCCGGACCGATCGCGCCGGCCGGATCGACCTGCCGCTCGCGCGCTGGCTGTCGATCGACGCCGTCCGGATCGGCGGACGGCCGG
>JANQKO010000212.1 GCA_028281075.1 Alphaproteobacteria bacterium
GGCCGGACCTGGTCGCGACCCGGGCGACGATCATCCATTACCTCGGCGTGGTGACGCCGCTGCTGCTGAACCAGGCGGAGGTACCGGAAGAGCGTCAGCACCAGGTCCGCTTCGGCCTGGGCGCCGGCATGGAGCCCGAGCTGCACGACGTGTTCGAGCGCCGCTTCGGCCTGAAGCTGGTCGAGGTCTGGGGCATGACCGAGACCGGCCGGATCATGGGCGACAACCACGAACCGCGGCAGATCCACACGCGGGCCTTCGGCCGGCCGCTGCCGGGCCTGGAAGCCCGCGTCGTCGATGACGACGACAACGACGTGCCGGCCGGGACCGAGGGCGAGCTGCTGGTCCGGCACACGGCCGCGGCGCCGCGCCGCGCCTTTTTCGCCGGCTATCTCAAGAACCCCGAGGCGACCGAGGAAGCCTGGCGCGGCGGCTGGTTCCATACCGGTGACACGGTACGGCAGTCGGACGACGGCATGCTCTATTTCGTCGACCGCAAGAAGAACATCATCCGGCGGTCGGGCGAGAATATCGCCGGCGCCGAGATCGAGGCCTGCCTGCAGGCCCATGACGGCGTCGCCCAGGTCGCCGTCATCGCCGCGCCCGACGAGATCCGGGAAGAGGAGGTCATGGCCTGCATCGTGCCGATGCCTGGCGCCGGCCGCGACGCGGCGGCGGCGGGCGCCCTGTTCGACTGGTGCTTCGCGCGGCTGGCCTATTACAAGGCGCCGGGCTGGCTGCTGTTCGTCGACAGCCTGCCGACCACGGGCACGCAGAAGGTCCAGAAGGCGCAGATCTTCGCCCCCGGCGAAGACCCGCGCTCACGCCCCGGCATTCACGACTTCCAGCCACACAAGAAGCGGCAGGCCCGCTAAACGGCGAAGGACCCGAACAGGATCCGCGGCAGCCAGTTCACGATCTCCGGGAAGAAACCGAGGATCACCAGCGCCAGGACCTGGATGATCACGAACGGCGCCGCGCCGCGATAGATGTGGCCGGTGGTCACCGTCTCCGGCGCCACGCCGCGTAAGTAGAACAGGGCGAAGCCGAACGGCGGCGTCAGGAACGAGGTCTGCAGGTTCATCGCCATCATCACGCCGAGCCAGATCGGGTTGATGTCGAACTGCAACAGGATCGGCGCCACGATCGGCACGACCACGAAGGTGATTTCCAGGAAATCGAGGAAGAAGCCGAGGACGAACATGGTCAGCATGACCACCAGCATGGCGCCGACGAAGCCGCCGGGCAGGCTGGTCAGGAACGCGTGCACCATGTCGTCGCCGCCGAGTGCCCGGAAGATCAGGCTGAACAGGGCCGCGCCGATGACGATGGTGAAGACCATCGCGTTGATCATCATCGTCGCCTGCATGATCTCGGACAGGATGCCGAGCCGGTAGAGCCGGACCAGCGACACCAGCACGCCCCAGGCCAGGCCGGCGCTGCAGATGACGGCGGCGATGATGCCGATCATGTTGACCGTCGTGATCTCGTTCAGGCCGACCCGCAGGTCGAGCGTATTGGTCAGGATCAGCAACACGATCATGGCGCCGGCGGCGACGTAAATCGGCATGCCGCTCGATTCCGAGACCCGCAGCCCCGCCAGCAGCAGCGCGCCGATGGCGCCGACGCCCGCGGCCTCGGTCGGCGTCGCCACGCCGGCCAGGATCGAGCCCAGCACGGCCACGATCAGCACCAGCGGCGGCACCAGCGCGTGCGACACCCGGACCAGCATCGACACGTCGGCCCGTGACGACGACAGTTGCTCGCGCGGAATGGCCGGCGCCGCCTCGGGACGGGTCAGCGCCACCATCACGGTATAGAGCATGTAGGCGCCGACCAGCAGCAGGCCCGGCAGCAGCGCGCCGGCGAACAGATCGCCGACCGACACCGGCTCCGGCGACCAGTTGCCCAGCTCGCGCTGGGCGTCGACATAGGCGTTCGAGATCTGGTCGCCCAGCACCACCAGCACGATCGACGGCGGGATGATCTGGCCGAGCGTGCCCGACGCGCTGATCACGCCGCAGGCCAGCTTCGGATCGTAGCCGCGGCGCAGCATGGTCGGCAGGCTGAGCAGGCCCATGGTGACGACGGTGGCGCCGACGATGCCGGTGGACGCCGCCAGCAGCGCGCCGACGACGCAGACCGCCAGGCCGAGACCGCCGCGCAGGCTGCCGAACAGCATGCCCATGGTGTCGAGCAGCTCTTCGGCGACCTTGGAACGTTCCAGCGTCACGCCCATGAACACGAACAGCGGCACCGCCAGCAACACCGTATTGGTCATGGCGTTGCCGTAGATCCGCGACGGCATGGCACCCAGGAAGCTGACGTCGAACACGCCGAACAGGTAGGCGATGCCGGCGAACAGCAGCGAGGTGCCGGCCAGCGTGAAGGCCACCGGGAAGCCGAGCATCAGAAAGCCGCAGACGGCGACGAACATCAGGATATCGAGACCTTCCTTGATGAACATCGCCTACAGGCCCTCGTGCCGTTCTTCGGCCATCGGCGCCTCGACGTCGGTCAGCACCAGGCCGGCATGGACCATCATCGACAGGCCCTGCAGGATCAGCACCGTGCAGAACAGCAGGATCGACGTCTTCAGCAGGAACACCGCCGGAATGCCGCTGGTCTCCTGCGAGCCCTCGAGATTGGCCCAGGAATCCGCGACATAGGGGAACGATACCCAGAAGATCATGATGCAGACCGGCAGCAGGAACAGGCAGACGCCGATCAGGTCGGTTAGCGCCTTCCGCTTCGCCGGCGCCTCGCGATAGAAAATGTCGACCCGCACATGGCCGTCATGCAGCAGCGTATAGCCGGCGCCCAGCATGAAGTTGAAGCCGTGCATGTAAACGATCGATTCCTGCAGGAAGATCGAGCCGACGCCGAAAACATAGCGCAGGACCACGACGATGAACTGCACCAGCACCATCGTCAGTGACAGCCAAGCAACGCCGCGTCCGAGAATGTTGTTGAACCGGTCGATGGCCTTCGCCACCGGCGCGAGAGAATCCAATCCGCCACCCCGTTGTCATGCCCGTTCGGGCACGTCGATTTTGCATCGCAGTATGGCGGATCGCCCCGGGCGAGTATAGGCAAAAGCGCGGCGGCGGCACGCGCCGTTCCGGCCGCGGCGGCCCGGAATCAGCGCTCGACCTGCCGCCAGCCGTCCAGGCCCAGCGCCTCGACCGGCTCGAAGCGGGTCTTGTAGGACATCTTCGAACTCGCCTCGATCCAATAGCCGAGATAGACGTAAGGCAGGTTCAGTTCCCGGGCATGGCTGATGTGCCACAGGATGATGAAGGTGCCGGGACTGAAGGCGGCGTATTTGGGGTCGAAGAAACTGTAGACCAGCGACAGGCCGTCATCGAGCAGGTCGGTCAGGCAGACGCCGTAGAGCGTGCCGTCGGCGTCACGGAACTCGATCACCCGCGAGCTGATCGGCGTGTCCTGGATCATGGCCACGTAATCGTCGAAGGTCATCGCCGCCATGCCACCGTCGGCATGGCGGGACTCGACATAGCGGCGGAACAGGTCGTAATGGCCACTGAGCGCCACCGGCGGCACGGTATGGCCGCGAATGCTCTCGTTGCGGTTCAGTATGCGGCGGAACGAGCGGGTCGGCCGGAAATCGGCGGTCCTGATCCGGACCGGCACGCAGGCATTGCAGCCCAGGCAGCTCGGCTTGTAGGCGATCGACTGGCTGCGCCGGAAGCCGGCCCGCGACAGGCGGTCGTGCAGTCTCGACGGCGCCCCGCTGGTCGCCAGCTCGGTAAACACCATCTGTTCCATCCGGCCCGGAAGGTATGGGCACGGCGCCGGACGCGACAGATAGAAGTAGGTTAACGTCTCAGGCTTGAACGGCCGCACAATCGATCTGTCCTCTGTCCCCTAGAGACCATAATACCATGGCGCGAAGAAGGTGAAGGTTAACCAGACAATAAAAATCAATGGTCCGCCGGCGCGCAGGAAATCGCTGAAGCGATAATGGCCGGGCGCCATGACCAGCAGGTTGGTCTGGTAGCCCATGGGCGTCGCGAACGAACAGTTCGCCGCGAAAATCACGGCATAGACGAAGGGCAGGGGGGCCACGCCCAACTCCAGGGCGGTGCCGACGGCGATCGGCGTGAACAGGACGGCCGTGGCGTTGTTGCTCATCACGTTGGTCAGCAGCGCGATCAGCAGGAACATCGCCGACAACGTCGCCGCCGGTCCGAAGCCGGAGAAGGCCGAGACGATGGCATGCGCCAGGAACGCCGCGCCGCCGGTTTCCTGCAAGGCCGCGCCCATGGCCAGCGCGGCCGCGATCAGCAGGATGATACGGCGGTCGGCGGCGCGGGCCGCCTGGTGGATGTTCAGGCAGCCGCCGGCGATCATGGCCGCGGCGCCGGCCAGCGCGGCGATGGTGATCGGGACCAGATCGACCGCGGCGACGGCGATCACGGCAACGAAGATCGACAGCGCCCGCCGCGCCAGGGCCGCCGCCGGCATGTCGTGCGCCGACCATTCCAGCATCAGCACGTCGCGGTTGGCGCGCAGCGCCTGCACGGCCTCGCGGCGGCCGACGACCAGCAGCACGTCGCCGGCCTCAAGGCGGATCTCGTCCATGCTGGCGCGGATCATCCGCGACCGTCGCTGCACGCCCAGCACGATGCACGCGGTCTGATAGTGGAAACCGATCTGTTGCAGATTGCGGCCGATCATCCGCGACGCCGGTGCCACCACGACCTCGACCAGGACCTGGTCGGCGCCGCTCACGCGGTCGCCGTCCGGCAGCAGATCGGCGGTCCGGGCCAGCGCCTCGGTCAGCGCCTGTCGGGTCGCCGCGATGACCAGCACGTCGCCGGGCGCCAGCGTCACCTCGTCGAACAGCGGCAGAAAGGCGTGCTCGCCCCGCTGGATCAGCCGCACGGTGATATCCGGCAGGTCCGGAATCATGCCGGCAATGATCTTCCGGCCCACCAGGCTGCTGTCCGGGCGCACGGCGATCTGGGCGATATACTGCTTGCCGTCGCCGCCGACGATTTCCCGCGCCATGGAGGCCCGGTCCGGCAGCAGGCGCGGCGCGACGAACAGCACGTAGACGAGCCCGACGGCGACGATCACGGCACCCGGCACGGCGAAATCGAAAAAGCCGATGGGGGCGTGGCCAAGCCCGGTCAGCGCGCCGGAAACGAGCAAATTGGTGCTCGACCCGATCAGCGTAGTCATGCCGCCCAGGATGGCCGCGTAGCTGAGCGGGATCAGCAGCCCGCTGACCGACCGCTGCACCCGCTGGGCCAGCGCCGCCATGATCGGGATGAAGATGACCACGACGGGCGTGTTGTTCATGACGGCGCTCAACAGGGCGACGATGGTCAGCACCACGGCCGTGGCCATCACCGGATGCTGCCGGCGCAGGAGCGACAGCCGCCGGATCGCGTGATCCAGCGCGCCGGTCCGGACCAGCCCCTGGCCGACCACCAGCAGGGAAACCACCGCGATCAACGCCGGATCGGCGAAGCCGGCCAGCAGCCGCCGGCTGTCGAGCGCGCCATCCACCGGGGCGACGTGAAACAGCAGCAGCAGGGCGGCGATCAGGCCGGTCGACGTCAGCTCCATGGGGATGCGCTCGACCGCGTAGCAGGCCATCGCCGCCACGATAAGCGCGAAGGTCGGCCACATCTGCCAGGCCATGTCGAACGCCGGCATCGCCGCGCCTAGCTCCGCGCCATGCGATGCCGTCCGCGGTCGCGGCGAACGGGGGCCGACATGGCCGGCGTCATTCCGGTATCATCCCGCCCGCAAGGCCGGTCCGCCCCGCCGCGCGGACCCATTCGCCGAAGGAGCCCAGCCATGACCCGAGAGCAGGCATGAGCGTCTCGATCGACGACGTCCGCCGCGCCGCCGAACAATTGCGCGGCGCCGTCGTCCGCACGCCCTGTACGCATTCGCGAAAACTGTCTGCCATCATCGGCGCCGATGTCTTCGTCAAATACGAGAACCAGCAATTCACGTCCTCATTCAAGGACCGGGGCGCCTGTGTCAAGCTGTTGAGCCTGACCGACGCCCAGCGCCGGGCGGGCGTCATCGCGATGTCGGCCGGCAATCATGCCCAGGGCGTCGCCTATCACGCCCAGCGTCTGGGCATCCCGGCGACGATCGGCATGCCGCGCGGCACGCCGAACGTGAAGGTCAGCCAGACGCTCGCCTTCGGCGCCGACGTCCGGCTCGAGGGCGAGACCGTCGAGGAGGCGGCCCGGTTCGCCGAGACCCTGCAGGCCGAAGGCGGCCTGTCCTTCATCCACCCCTATGACGACGACCGGATCATCGCCGGGCAGGGCACGGCGGCGCTGGAAATGTTCGAGGACGCGCCCGACATCGACACGCTGGTCGTGCCGATCGGCGGCGGCGGGCTGATCGCCGGCACCGCCCTGGTCGCCGAGGCCCGCGACCCGGCGATCGAGGTCTTCGGGGTCGAGTCCAAACTCTATCCCTCGATGCGGCAGATGCTGCGCGGCGCGCCGGTCGACTGCGGCGGCCAGACGCTGGCCGAGGGCATCGCCGTGAAAGCACCGGGAAAACGCACGCTGGCGATCGCGAAACGGCTGGTGCGCGATGTCCTGCTGGTCTCCGAGCGCGACATCGAGCGGGCGATCTGCCTGTTCCTGGAAGCCGAGCGCACTGTCGCCGAGGGCGCCGGCGCCGCCGGCCTCGCGGCGCTGCTCGCCGACCCCGACCGTTTCACCGGCCGCCGGATCGGACTGATCCTTTGTGGCGGCAATATCGACGCCCGGATGCTGGCATCGCTGCTGATGCGGGCGCTGGTGCGCGACGGCCGCATCGCCCGGCTGCGTATCGAAATCAGCGACCGGCCCGGCATGCTCGCCGCCGTGTCCGGTCTGGTCGCCGAGACCCGGGCCAACATTCTCGACGTGGTCCACCAGCGATTGTTCCCGGAGCTGCCGGCCAAGCTGGCCGACCTCGACATGGTCGTCGAGACCCGGGATCAGGCCCATGTCGACGATATCGTAGCCAGGCTCGAAGTCGCCGGCTACACGGTCCGTCTGCTGGCGAACGCCCCCACCGGCGACTGACCATGACGATGCCGGCGCGCGGCGCGGAAGCGGAAACCACGTCAACCGCCGGTCCGGCCGTCGACCTGGCAGTAACGGCTGCGGAAGTACAGCAGCGGGGCGCCGCCGTCCGCATAGTCCGCGCGCACGACCCGGCCGATGAAGATCACGTGATCGCCGCCGTCATGGATGGCCTCGGTGGTGCACTCGAACACGGCGATCGCGTCCGGCAGCAGCGGACATCCGGTCTCGCCGGTTTCGTGCGCGATACCGTTCCAGCGGCTGTCGCCGGGCGTGGCGAACTTCGCGGAGATAGCGACATGTTCCTGCGACAGCACGTTGACCGCGAACTTTCCCGCCGCGACATAGGCATCGAAGCAACTGGCGTCCCGGGACAGGCTGAACAGCACCAGCGGCGGGTCCAGCGAGACCGAGTTGAACGAGTTCACCGTGACGCCCAGACCGTCGCCGTCGGGGCCCACCGTCGAGACGATGGTCACGCCTGTCGCGAACTGCCCCATGGCGTCCCGAAAGGCCCGTGAATCCGGACTCATTTGCGAAAATTTTTCCGGATTATCAATGTGTTAACCATGGTTTGCGATCTACTCCCGGCGGAATTCCACGTGCTGCATACCTAACCCGATCTTAACCCATTCACGACAGCATTCGAGAGTCGGAAGCGGCGGCTTGTCGGGCGGAATTCTCGCGCATGTTCTTCTTGATCGGGTTGGTCATCGTTGTTGGCAGCGTGCTGGGCGGCTATATGCCACACGGCGATATTCGCGTGCTCTGGCAGCCGCTCGAGGTGCTGATCATCTGCGGCGCGGCGCTGGGCGGCTTCGTGATCGCCAACCCCAAGGACGTGATTTTCGGCTCGGGCAAGCATCTCGGCCGCCTGATGAAGGGCGTACCGTTCAGCAAGAACGATTACGTCGAGCTGCTGACCATGCAGTATTCGCTATTCAAGCTGGCCAAGAGCAAAGGCGCGCTCGCCCTTGAAACTCATATCGAAAATCCGGGCGACAGTGCGCTGTTCAACGAATATCCCAGCTTCGCCAAGCAATCCCCCGCGGTGGAGTTCCTCTGCGACACGCTGCGGCTGATCACCATGGGCACCGAGAACGCGCATGAGCTGTCAGAGATGATGGAAGAGGACATCGAGGCCCGGAAGCATGAGGCGCATACCATCGCGCATGCCATCGGCACGGTCGGCGAGGGCCTGCCGGCCTTCGGGATCGTCGCCGCCGTGCTGGGCGTGATCGTCACCATGGGCAGCATCTCCGGGCCGCCCGAGGTGCTGGGCGCCCTGATCGGCGGCGCGCTGGTCGGCACCTTCCTGGGCGTGCTGCTGTCCTACGGCGTCGTCGGGCCGATCAGCTCGAGCCTCAATCACTACTGCGAGGCCGAGTTCCAGTATTACGAATGCATGAAGGCCGGCATCCTGGCGCACGTTTCGGGCTACGCGCCCGCGGTCTCGATCGAATTCGCCCGCAAGATGCTGACGGGTCACGAGCGGCCGACATTCGCCGAACTCGAAGAGGCCGTCTCCAACGCGGCGCCGGTCTAACGTGGCGCGACGCTGAGCCATGTCCGAGGGTCAGAACGAAGCGACAATCGTCGTCAAGAAGATCGTCAAGGGCGGCGGCCACCATGGCGGCGCCTGGAAGGTGGCCTATGCCGACTTCGTGACGGCGATGATGGCTTTCTTCCTGCTGCTGTGGCTGCTGAACGTGACCACGGACGAGCAGAAATCCGGCATCGCCGACTATTTCGCGCCGACCGTCGCCAGCCAGTCCACCAGTGGCTCGGGCGGCATTCTTGGCGGCACCACCATGTCACCGGACGGCGCGCGCATCTCCCGAACCTCGCCGCCGACCATCGTCGTCGAGCTGACGCCGCCGAAGCAACGGAACCCGAGCGACAGCCAGACCGAAACTGACGCGGAAGGCGAGCTCGAGGAGGCGGAACTGCTGAAGCGTATCGCCGAGCGCGAGCAGCAGCAGTTCCGCGAGGCCGAGGAGATGCTGCGCCAGGCGATCCAGGACGTGCCGGATCTAGCCGGCCTGAATAAGAACCTGATCGTCGACAACACGCCCGAGGGCATGCGCATTCAGATCGTCGACCAGCACAAGCAATCGATGTTCGCCAGCGGCAGCGCCGATATGAACGCCACGACCCGGAAGCTGATGAAGACTATCTCCGAGGTGGTGATGCGCCTGCCGAACCGGATCGCGATCTCGGGACATACGGATTCGACGCCGTTCCGGACCGCGAACGGCTACACCAACTGGGAGCTCTCGTCCGACCGGGCCAATGCCAGCCGCCGCGCCCTGATCGAGGCCGGCCTGCCGCCGGACCGGATCGCGACGGTCAGCGGCAAGGCCGATACCGAACCCCTGATCCCGGAAGACCCCAGCCTGCCGAGCAACCGGCGGATCAGCATCGTCATGCTGCGCGAGGCGCCGGTTCTGCCGCCCGACGCCGGCCGTTAGCCTATCCGGACAGACACGACGAAAATCCGTTTGCGGCCATCGTTCCCCGTCCTTAAGTCTCCAACATAATGAGACGGAGGAGGGGAGATTGAACACGCAGCCCGCACCGGCCCTTCGGCCCGGCCGCTTCCACTGGCAGGGCGAGGCACCGGACCCGATCGCGATCCCGGCACTGTTCGACGGCACGCGCTGGCGTCGGATCGTGGCTTACCTGATCGATGTCGTTATCGTGCTCCTGCTCGCCGGCCTGCTCTGGCTGGCCGGCTCGCTGTTCATCGTGCTGACCCTGGGCGCGCTGACGCCGCTGGTCGTGATCACCGCCGCGCTGCTGCCCATCGCCTATCACACCTTCTGCATCGGCGGGCCAAGGAACGCCACCCTCGGCATGCAGATGATGGATCTGCGGGTGGTGGCCTGGAACGGCAACCGCCCGAGCTACCTGCAGGCGGGGATCCAGACGGTGCTGTTCTACCTGACGGTACCGACCACGAACGGCCTGATCCTGCTGGTCTCGCTGTTCAACGACCGCGGCCGCTGCGTGCACGAGATGCTCTGCGGCACGCTGACCATCAACGACCTGATGCTGCCCGAGATCGAGGGCCCGGACGGCCGCTAAAGCAGGTCTCGCAGGCGGTACCAGCTCGTCGCCAGCACCAGCAGCGGCCGGCGCAGCAGCGCGCCGCCCGGAAACCGGTCGTGGGGGATGCGGTCGAACAGGTCGAACCGCTCGGTCGTGCCGGCGACCATCTCGGCCAGAATCCGGCCGGCGAGGCCGGTCAGCAC
>JANQKO010000222.1 GCA_028281075.1 Alphaproteobacteria bacterium
TGGTTCCAGGCCGCGACCGCGGCCCGCCGGCTATCCGGCGCGCCCGCGCAGGCGCGGACCGTCAGGTCCGCCGCCGTGAGCGCAAAAACCAATTAGCTCGCGTTCCCCAACCGGGGAACGCGAGCTAATTGATCGCGCTCAGGCCGCCGACGGCGAGCCGATTGCGGTAGCTCGTCATGAAGGCTTCAAGCTGGCTGGTGTCGGCGATGGCCCCGGCGAGCTGCCGGAACTCGGTCTTGGTCGGGTCGATATTGTGGGTCAGCACCCGGAAGGTGTCGGCATGCGGCCCGCTCGCCATCCGCTCGGCGAACTGCTCGGTCAGCGTATCGAGGCCTTCGAAGTCATCGGCCATGTAGAGCGAGATCGCGGTCTGGATCACGCGGTTCTGGTCCGATGCCGACAGCGGCAGGTCCTTGTCGACGCGCCCGGCCAGCAGGCCGCGCATGGTGGTCGCCGCCGCCGCCCAGTCCTGGTTGCGCCAGTGGATGTCGGCGCGCAAAAGCTCCGCCGGCTCGCTGCTGTCGCCGGCGATGGATTCCAGCGCCTCCTTGGTGCGGTTCAGCTCGACCAGGGCCCGAATCCGCAGGTAGCGGCGCTCCTTCGTCAGCTCGTCGCTCAGTACCCCGAACCGGCTGCCGTCGAGGACCGCCAGGGCCTCGGCCGGGCTCTTGTTCAGCAGGTGAATGACGGCCAGCCGCGCCGCGACGCGCGCCTTCTCGCCGCCCTTCAGGCGGAAGTTCACCTGATGCTCCAGCAGCCGCGCCGCCCGTTCCAGCAGATCGACCTGCACCAGGCGATCGGCCAGGCGGCGGATCATTTCATCGCCGCGCCGGCCGACCGGCGTCAGCTCGCGGAAGTCGTAGTAGAGCGCCAGCGCCCGCACCGGGTCCAGCTTGTTCGCGGCGCCGTTCAGATAGAGCTCGTCGAAGATCGCGTTCATGAGCTGCGCCAGCGTGCGCGCGTTCTCGGAATCGGGGAAATAGGTGACGGCCTGGCGCAGCGTCTCCAGCGCCTCGCGGTAATCGCTATTGGCGATATGCATGTCCGACAGCTTTTCCATCAGGCGCAGCTCATAGGTGTCGCCACGCCAGGCGAAGCGCAGCGCTTCCAGCCGCTCGATCGCCTCGGTCGGATCGATCTGCTCCAGCCCCAGCTCGACCTCGACCCGGGCCATCTCGGCCCGCGCGCGGGACAGGCGGTAGTCCTGCGCGATCGCCGCCGCGTAATGCTCCAGCGCCAGTTCCGGCTCCTCGTCGCGTTCCGCCGCCTTGCCGCGCATCAGGCTGGCATAGCCCGCCGCCCGGCGCGATCCCGTGAAACCATCGAGCTGATCGACGGCGACCCGCAGGCTGGTCAGGTCGTCGGCCTCGATCGCCGCCTGCGACCAGCCGATCAGCACCCGCTCCGCCAGTTCCTGCGGCAGCGTCTGGATGATTTCCGCCCCGGCGGCGAATTCCCGGTTCGCCTCCTCGGGCTGGCCTTGGCCGAGATAGATCAGGCCGCGCCAGACGCCGACGTCGGCGTGCCGGTTCAGATCCGCGTGCAACAGGTCCTTCGCCGCCGCCTCGGCGCGGTTCGACAGCAGCAGGCTGACGCCGCGGACGGCACGGAAGTTGGACTGCTTCGGCAGCTCGGGATCGTCCGCTTCCATCATCGTCAGCAGCGCCAGCGTGTCGGCGATCTGGTTGTGCGCGAAATACAGCCGCGCCAGCGCCCAGCGGGCATCATTACGCCGGCTCTTGGGCGCCGTCGCGAGCGCGCGTTGCAGGGCCTGCTTGCGCTTCGTGAAACCCTCCTCGGCCGTGGCCCGCCAGCCGCGATAGTCCATCAGCAGGCCCTTCACCGAGGCCGCGAACATGCGGTTGTTGCGCGTCCGCTCGACCAGCTCCGCCGACGACAGCACCAGGCCGCGCGCGTTGCCGACGGCGATGCCGTTGCGCCGCGGCGTCACTTCCAGATCGTCGATGAAGGCGCGGACGACGACACCCTGCGCGGTCCGCAGTGTGCGGAACTCGGCGAACTCCTGCGACACCGGCACGCCATGGCCGGACGGCAGAACCGGGACGACGGTCAGTTCGTCGCCGACCTCGGGATCGTAGACCCTGATCCGCCGGCCGGTATCGATCACCGGCAGGAACACCCGCGGACCGCCGACGGCATTGGTCTGCGCCACGGCCGGGATCTGCGCCGAGGCGCCGCCGGCGCCCGTCGACAACCGCAGCAGCCAGGTCGCGCGCTCGCGCCGCATGGTCGGGAACAGGTCGTTGCGGATCTTCAGCCGCAGGATCGTCGCCCGCCGGTGCCCGATCTGCTGCGCCGCCAGGATACCGCTTTCGCCGCCGCCGAGGCCGCGCAGGTCGGCGAGCGTCGGCGCGTCGAAGATGATCCAGAGATAGCCCGAGCGCTCGAAGGCGGCCGCAGCCACCGGCGCCGCCCAGGGGAAGGCCAGTTGAATGGACTCGCTGGTTTCGTTGATGCCGATGCGCAGACGGCCGCCATCCGTCGCCGGCGCGGCCGCGGCCGGGGCGGACGCCGCCGGGGCCCGCGCCACCGGTGTCAGCTTGACCGCGGGCGGACCGTCGCCGTCGGTTTGCTTCACCAGCGGCACCGGTGGCCCGTCGGCGGCCGTGCCCCGGCCCGCCGTCGTCGCCGGCGACGACGGGGT
>JANQKO010000300.1 GCA_028281075.1 Alphaproteobacteria bacterium
CCATAGGATACTCGCGTTGGGTGGCCGGGTGGGGGAGCGGGCCGGTCCAGCTTCCGCGTGAGCTGAAAACGCGCTCGCCGCGGGCTTCAGCTTTCCTTAATCGTCGGCGCCTATGTCTAGGTGTCGGGGGGTCCGCGTCGCGGCCGACGGACCACCCGGAATCCCGCGTCCGGCGGCCTTGCGGCAAGGCGAGCGGAAGCAATCGAGTTCGGCGATGACGACTGGCAATGGCGGAATGCCGGAACGCCGCGGCGCGGTTCGGCGGCGGCGGCTGAAAAGCGCGAAGATCATCTTCAACGACGCTTCGTCGGTGATCGACTGCCGCATCCGAGACATCTCGACCACGGGCGCCCGGCTGGAATGCGAAAGCGCCTATAGCTGTCCGAAGGAGATGGTGCTGGAGGACAGCGACGGGAACAGCGTCGCCTGCGAGGTGGTCTGGGCGACGGACACCCAGCTCGGCGTGCGCTTCAAATAGCCGCGAACAGGTCCTGGGTGACGGCCGCCGGCCGGCCCCGGACCAGCGTGCCGACGACCCGCGGCGTGTCGGCGTCGCTGTCGTCGACCACGATCAGATCCGCCCGCTTGCCGACGGCGATGGCGCCGCGGTCGGCGAGACCGGCGACGGCGGCCGGATTGGCGGAGACCAGCGCCCATGCCCGGGCCAGCGGCAGCATGCCGTCCCGCGTCAGCCGGAAGGCGGCGTGCAGCGGCGCCGGGTAGTAGTAGTCCGAGACCAGGACGTCGCACAGGCCGTCGGCGATCAGGTCGGTGGCCGAGACGTTGCCCAGCGAGCTGCCGCCGCGCAGCACGTTGGGCGCCCCCATGATGATCGGGTTGTCGAGCTCGCGGCCGGCCGCCGCGGTCGCACGGTTGACCGGGAACTCGGCCATGCTGGCGCCCAGCGCCTGATAGCGGCGGCGCCGATCGGGCGTATCGTCGTCATGCGAGCCCAGCGGCAGCCAGGCCTCGGCGGCGGCGGCGGCGATCCTGGTCAGCGTGTCCGGCACCTCGGCTTCCCGCCGGCGGGTTGCCTCCATGCGGGCGAGAAACGCCGCGACGTCGCAGCCGGCCTGGGCCGCGTAGCGTTCGATCCGGCCGGTGTCGGCGCGCATGGCCTCGAAGTCCGGCAGATGGTCGTTGAAGACCAGCATGTCGATCCGGCCGCCGGCGATCCAGCCGATCAGGGTGTCGACGTCGTCGAGCGCGAAGACCTCGTGCCGGATATGCACGCGGATATCGGCGCCACAGACATGGCGCCGGGCGTTGATGGCCGTGATCAGGGCGTCCGCCCGCGCGGCGCCGCGCAGGCCGCCCTCCCAGGACAGGCCCTGGGCGAAGAAGGCCGTGGTGATGCCGCTGGACAGCAATTGCCGGTCGGCGTCCGCCAGCGCCACCGGCAGGGGGAAGTCCACGCCCGCGCGCGGCATGATGTGCCGCTCGAAGCCGTCGCCGTGATTGTCGACGATGCCGGGCAGCACCAGGTGGCCGGCGGCATCGATGGCCGGTCCGTCGCCGGCCGCGAATTCGGCGATGGTGCCGTCCGCGATATGGATATCGGCCGTTTCGATATTGCCATCCGGCAGCAGCACACGGCCGCCCAGCAGGTTCAGGGGCATGTCGGAATCCGGTCTCTCGAGCGTGTGTGGCGGTGAGTCGGTGGGGCGCGCAGCATCGTCGCCATATGTGACGAATTTCGGACGTTTTTGCCAAAATTACATTGCGATCGCGTGACGGGCGTGTCCGGGCCGGCAGGCCAAGTCTTTACCCCGACGGCGAGAGGCGGCATGCTGTTATGACAAACGAAGAAATGCGTGGTCTCGAAACCGCTGGTTGGTAAGGGAGGTTGTCTTGAAACAGCTTAGACTGCTCGCGGCCGTCTGTCTGGCACTGGCCGCCCTGGCCATCGGTCCCGCCCTGGCCCAGGAAATCCGTATCGTCGTGGTCAGCCACGGCCAGGCATCCGATCCGTTCTGGTCGGTGGTGAAGAACGGCGTCGACGACGCCAAGAAGGACATGGGCGTCAGCGTCGAGTATCTGGCGCCCGACACCTTCGACATGGTGCGCATGGCGCAGATGATCGACACCGCCGTCGCCTCCAACCCGGACGGCCTGGTGGTATCGATCCCGGACGCCGACGCGCTGGGCGAGTCGATCCGCGCCGCCGTCGCCTCCGGCATTCCGGTCGTGTCGATGAATTCCGGCAGCGATGTGCGCAAGTCGCTGGGCGTGCAGGTGCATGTCGGCCAGACCGAGTTCGAGGCCGGCGTCGGCGGCGGCGAGCGCATGGCCGCGTCGGGCGTGACCAAGGCGATCTGCGTCAATCAGGAAGTCGGCAACGTGGCGCTGGACCTGCGCTGCGAGGGCTTCGCCAAGGGCCTGGGCGGCGAGGTCGAGGTGGTGGCGGTGTCCATGGACCCGACCGAGATCCGCAGCGCCGTGTCGTCGCACCTGATCCGCAATCCCGACACGCAGGCGATTCTGACGCTGGGGCCGTCGGCGGCCGAGCCGGCGCTGGCGGCGCTGGAGGAGGAAGGGCTGATCGGCCGGGTCAAGCTCGGCACTTTCGACCTCTCGCCGACCGTGCTGCGGGCGCTGGCCGACAAGAAGATGGCCTTCGCCATCGATCAGCAGCAGTACCTGCAGGGCTATATGCCGGTCGTCATCCTGACGCTGCACGAGAAATACGGCCTGATGCCGGGCGCCGACGTGCTGACCGGACCCGGTTTCGTGACGCCCGAGAACGCGGCCCAGGTCATCGACCTGAGCGCCAAGGGCATCCGCTAGCCGCGACCGCGGCGGGACGGCGCGGGTCGCCGCGGTCGCGCGTTTTGGGGACGGGACACTCGGGGGCGATAAGGTGACGGATCGAACCGCGAATGCCGCCGCGCAGGCCGACGAACGGCTGCGCGAAACCTCGCTGGCCAAGAAGCTGCTGGCGCGGCCGGAACTGGGCGCCGTGGCCGGCGCGGTGCTGGTCTATCTGTTCTTCGGCATCGTCGCCGGCGACAGCGGCATGTTCAGCGCCCGCGGCATCATGAACTTCCTCGAGGTCTCGGCCCTGCTGGGCATTCTCGCCGTGGCGGTGGCGCTGCTGATGATCGGCGGCGAGTTCGACCTGTCCGTCGGCTCGATGATCGGCGCCGCCGGCGTGGTGATCGCCATTCCCGCCGCGACCTGGGGCTGGCCGCTCTGGCTCTGCATCCCCATGGCCTTCGGCGTCGCCGTCTTCGTCGGCTACTTCAACGGCCTGATCACGGTGCGCACGGGCCTGCCGTCGTTCATCGTCACGCTGGCCGGCCTGTTCATCCTGCGCGGCCTGACCATCGGCTTCACCCGGCTGATCACCGGCCGGACCCAGGTTTCGGGCCTGAAGCAGATCGCCGAGGACGACTGGCTGGCGGGGCTGTTTTCCGGCGATGTCGGCCATGGCCTGTTCGTCTGGCTGGCCGAGGCCGGCCTGCTCGCCCAGCGCGCCGACGGGGCGCCCGTGGTGCCCGGCATTCCGGTCTCGGTGATCTGGTGGCTGGGCTTCGGCGCGGTCGCCACCTGGGTCCTGCTGCGCACCCGCTTCGGCAACTGGATCTTCGCCTGCGGCGGCGACAAGACGGCGGCCCGCAATGTCGGCGTGCCGGTCGACCGGGTGAAGATTATCCTGTTCATGACCACGGCCTGCGCCGCGACGCTGGTGGCGACGATCCAGGTGCTGGACGCCGGCTCGGCCGACACCAACCGCGGCCTGCTGAAGGAGTTCGAGGCGATCATCGCCGCCGTGATCGGTGGCTGCCTGCTGACCGGCGGCTATGGCTCGGCGATCGGGGCCATGTTCGGCGCGCTGATCTTCGGCACCGTGCAGGTCGGCATCTTCTTCACCGGCGTGAACACCGACTGGTTCAAGGTCTTCCTGGGCGTGATGCTGCTGATCGCGGTGATCTTCAACAACTTCATCCGCCGCCGCGTGACGGAGGCCCGCTGATGACGACGCCGCTGATCGAAACCCGCGAGATGGGCAAGACCTTCGGCTCGGTCATCGCGCTCAGCGGCATCAACATGTCGGTCGCGGCCGGCCAGGTGCTGTGCCTGCTCGGCGACAACGGCGCCGGCAAGTCGACGCTGATCAAGACGCTGGCCGGCGTGCACCGGCCGAGCGAGGGCGAGATGCTGGTCGAGGGCCGGCCGGTCGCGTTCGACTCGCCGCGCGACGCGCTGGACGCCGGCATCGCCACCGTGTTCCAGGACCTGGCCATGGTGTCGCTGATGAGCGTGACGCGGAACTTTTTCATGGGCCGCGAGCCGACGCGCGGCAAGGGCGTGCTCGCGCGCTTCGACGCCGGCTTCGCCGACCGCGTGGCGCGCGAGGAGATGGCCAAGATCGGCATCGACGTGCGCGACCCCTCGCAGGCCGTCGGCACGCTGTCGGGCGGCGAGCGGCAATGCGTCGCCATCGCGCGGGCGGTCTATTTCGGCGCCAAGGTGCTGATCCTGGACGAGCCGACCTCGGCGCTGGGCGTCAGCCAGGCCTCGATGGTGCTGCGCTATATCGCCCAGGCTCGGTCGCGTGGCCTGGGCGTCATCTTCATCACCCACAATGTGCACCACGCCTATCCCGTCGGCGACACGTTCACGCTGCTGAACCGCGGCCGCAGCCTGGGCAATTTCATGAAGGCGGAGGTCAGCCGCGAGGAAGTGCTGGAGATGATGGCCGGCGGCAAGGAACTGGAAGACCTGGACGCCGAGCTGGCCGAATTCGACCGCGCCGACGCCGGCTGACAGCGGCGCCGGCGGCGGCCCGGTCGGGCATTGTCCAGGCCCGCGGCCGGCCGGCGGTCGGCTGGCGCGCACTCGCCGGTCCGGCCGCGGGTCTGGTGATCCCTCCCTATCCACCAAGCCCTCGATTGGTGGCCGTAATGGCGCCAGTCTCCGCGTCGCGGCGGGCGCGAGACCAGCGCTATTTTTGTGGCAATTTTTTCCTGAATGGGTCCGGATCAGTTAACGGCGGGCCGGCGCCAGGCGACCCAGGCGGTGCGCCAGACATGCCAGGCCATGGTGGCGCCCTGCCAGGCGACGACGGCAAGGAAGCCGGTCTCGGGCGCGCCGGCGGCGAGGCCGGCGGTGAAGATCAGCAGGTTGATGTTGCGGCGGGCGATGATGCTGCGCACGGCGCCGTCGAGCGCGGTCATGGCATGCAGGCCGCGGCCGAAATGCCACTTCGCCACCATCAGCGCCAGCCGGTCGCCGACATAGAACGCGGTCAGCCACCAGCCCGCCAGCATCAGTGTCGAACCGGGATCGCCGGCCGCGAGGCCCCAGGCCCAGGCGAGATACCAGAACGGCGGGTGCACGATGTCGAGGCCGTGGTCGAGCACGTCGCCGAGCCGGGAGTCGGTCAGCGTCAGCCGCGCCACCTTGCCGTCGACGCTGTCCAGCACGCTCATGGCGTAGGCCAGCGCCAGGCCCGGCCAGAACTGGCCCATGGCGAACAGCGGCACCGCCGCCACGGTCAGCAGGATACTGAGGATCGTGACCCAGTTCGGGTGGACGCGGAAGCCCGTGCAGAACCGGACCAGCGGCCAGACCAGCGGCGGATAGACCCAGCGGGTCAGCAGGTCCGTCGAGCCCTTGTAGTTCGACCAGAACAGCCAGCGCTCGCGCGCTGCGCGGCTTGCCGCGTCGGGCACGGCGACGACGTAGAAGTCGAGATGCCGGCGCAGCTTGGTGACGAAGCCGGGAAACGCGTCCGGCGTCAGCGCCGCCGCCGCGCCGTCGGCCAGCAGGCGGTCGGCGAGGCCGGCGACGCGGTCGATGCCG
>JANQKO010000408.1 GCA_028281075.1 Alphaproteobacteria bacterium
CCGCCCCGGCGTTGCCCAGGAAGCGCTTGATGTTGCGCACGGCCTGGCGGATGCGGTGCTCGTTCTCGACCAGCGCGATGCGGACATGGCCGTCGCCATACTCGCCGAAGCCGATGCCCGGCGACACCGCGACCTTGGCCTCCTGCAGCAACTGCTTGGAAAAGCTCAACGATCCGGCGGCGCGGAAGGCGCGCGGCAGCGGCGCCCACACGAACATGGTCGCGTTCGGACGCGGCACCTGCCAGCCGGCCGCGGCCAGGCCGTCGACCAGCACGTCGCGGCGCCGGCGATAGAGGTCGCGCACCGCGTCGACGCAGTCCTGCGGCCCGTTCAGTGCGGCACAGGCGGCGACCTGGACCGGCGTGAAGGCGCCGTAGTCGAGGTAGGACTTGATCCGGGTCAGCGCCCTGATCAGCTTGACGTTGCCGGTGGCGAACCCCATGCGCCAGCCCGGCATGGAATAGGTCTTGCTGAGCGAGGTGAACTCGACGGCGACGTCCCGGGCGCCCGGGATCTGCAGGATCGACGGCGGCGGATTGCCGTCGAAGTAGATCTCGGCGTAGGCCAGATCCGACAGAATGAAGATGCCGCGCTCGCGCGCGAAGCGGACGATGCGTTCGTAGAAGGCGAGATCGACGACCTCGGCCGTGGGATTGGCCGGGTAGTTCAGCACCAGGGCCGTCGGCGGCGGCACGCAATGCCGCACGGCCCGTTCCAGATTGTCCCAGAAGTCCTGATCCGGCCCGACCGGGATATGCCGGATCACGGCGCCGGCGATGATGAAGCCGTAGGGATGGATCGGATAGCTGGGGTTCGGCGCCAGGATGACGTCGCCCGGCGTGGTGATCGCCTGGGCCAGGTTGGCCAGGCCTTCCTTCGAGCCCAACGTGGCGATGGTCTCGCGATCGGGATCGATCTCGACGCCGAAGCGGCGGGCGTAATAGCCGGCGTTGGCGCGCCGCAGGCCGGGGATGCCGCGCGAGGTCGAATAGCGGTGGGTCTTGCCGTTGCGGACGGTCTCGACCAGCTTCTCGACGATATGCGGCGGGGTCGCCGAATCCGGGTTGCCCATGCCGAGGTCGATGATGTCCTCGCCGGCGGCCCGGGCCCGGGCCTTCATCTCATTGACTTCGGCGAAGACGTAGGGCGGCAGGCGCCTGATGCGATGAAATTCGGGGTCCATGTCGTTGCTTCTTCAACGCGGCATGACGGCGCGCCACGGTGGCGCGCCGGTCCCCGATTTATAACCCGAGTGGCGGGCTATTCGAGAAAGATTTCGACCCGGCGGTTCTCGGCCTCGCCGTTCGGCATGAACTCGTAATAGATCGGCTGATTGTCGCCGACGGCCTCGACCAGGATGTTCTGCGGGTTCACGCCGGCGCGGGCAAGCTGCTGCGCCACCGTCTGGGCCCGGTCCAGCGAGACGTTGAAGTTGATCAGCTTGTGCCGCGAATAGTCCATGTTGGTGGTGCGGCTGCTGGCATGGCCGACGATACGGACATAGCCGTTGTGCTGCTTCGCGGTTTCCGCCACCTGACGCACGGCGCGGCGGGTCTGGCTGGTCAGCCGGCTGGAGCTGTGGGCGAATTTGATCACCGCCACCGGCGCGTTGCCGTAGCCGGCCAGGCCCGGCTGCGGATCGCCGGGATTGGCGAGCGCGACCTGCACCGGCCGGTCGGTGAGCGACCGGTCGAAGGTGACGGACTGGTTGTAGGCCGGCGCCTGCGCGGCCCAGGGCGTTCCCGGCCCGGCGCCGGGCGCGACGACGGCCGGGCCGCCGCCAAGGCCCGCCGCCGGATTGCCCTGGGCGGCGAGGTTCTGGTTGAACACCTGGTTGAGCGTGTTCTGGTCCGGCGAGATCGGCAGGTTGACCTGAACCGACGGCGTGTTGAACGCGGCCGGCGGCGCATAAGGCGTCGGCTGCGCGGCGGGCGATGCCGTCAGTTGCGGCAGCGCCGGCGGTGGCGGCGGCGCGACCAGGGCGGTCTGCCGGTTCGCGGGCGCCGGCGAGGCGACGGGCGTGGTCGTCGCCGTTACCCGGGGTGCCGCGGTCGGCGGCGTCGGCGCCGGTGCCGCCGTCGGCCGTCGCTGCACGATCGACGGCACCGCGTAGCGCGACGCGCGCTCGGGCTGGGCCGCGGCGGTCCGCAACGCGCCGGTGTCCGGCGCCTGGGCGCGCGGCGTGGCCGCCGCGCCGGTCGTTGGCGCCGCCGCGCTCTGGGTCAGTGGCCGGGTCGACAGCCGGGTGCCGGCCGTCGCGGTGCCGCGCAGGCTCTGATCCGTATAGCGGGCGTTGTCGCGGTCGGCGACCAGGCCGTTGGCGATCCGCCGGCGCTGGTCGGCCGAGGTCGCGTTGCCCGGTTGATCGGGCACGCTGGACAGCCTGGGATAGCTGTCGCTCTGTCCCGGCGGCGGGCCCGCGCGTTCGGCGTTCGCCAGACGGTCGCTGTCATCGTCACCGAACATGCCGTCGTACCAGGCCACCGGATTGGCCCAGTCGGGGACGTAGGAGCAGCCGCCGAGCGCGACGCCCAGCGCCACCACGGCGGCGCCCGCGCGCAGCCGTGAGTTGAGATCGGAGATTCGCCTGTTTGTCGTCATCGGATCGATGTTCCCGGCATCTGGCTAAATCGTCAATGCAGCGTGCCTCGCCACCATATGATAGACCGCAAGTTCACGGCTAGGCTCTGTTTCGGTTCGGCGCTCGTTATGGTTAAGTCCATTTCGACGCCTTGCTGACGATATGGCCATTCTAAGATTAACATTTTGTTCGTCAAATCCGCCCTTGGCAGATACACCTCAGCCGATCAAAGTTCCAGTGGGAAACACCAGCGATGAGCAAAAGCCCCGACGATCAGGATATCCCGCTGCCGGATCCGGCCGAGTTCGCCAAGAACATGGTCCGGGTGGCCACCCAGAGCCAGCAGCTCGTGTCGGAATTCCTGAGCAAACAGGGTGAAAACGGCGGTTTGGGGCCGGCCGATCCGCTGAACGTGGGCGGCGCGTTCCTGGAAATGACGGCCAAGATGATGGCCAATCCGCAAAAGCTGGTCGAGGCGCAGCTCGGCCTTTGGGAAGACTATCTCGGTCTATGGCAACAGGCGGCGAAGCGGATGCTGGGCGAGACCGCCGACCCGGTGATCGACACGCCGAAGGCCGACCGGCGCTTCCGGGACGCCGCCTGGCAGGAGAATCAGGTCTTCGACTTCATCAAGCAGTCCTACCTGCTGACCGCCCGCTGGATGCAGAACACGGTCAAGGATATCGACGGCCTGGACGACAAGACCGCGCAGAAGGTCGATTTCTATACCCGGCAGTTCATCGACGCCATGGCGCCCAGCAACTTCGTGATGACCAATCCCGAGGTGCTGCGCGCGACGCTGGAGCAGAACGGCGAAAACCTGGTGCGCGGCCTCGACCATATGCTGGAGGACCTGGAACGCGGCAAGGGCCAACTGGCGATCCAGATGACCGACGAGGACGCCTTCGAGGTCGGTGGCAACATCGCCGTGACGCCGGGCAAGGTGGTCTGGCAGACCGACCTGATGCAGTTGATCCAGTATGAACCGACGACCGAGAAGGTGCACAAGCGGCCGTTGGTGATCGTGCCGCCGTGGATCAACAAGTATTACATCCTGGACCTGAAGCCGCAGAACTCGTTCATCAAGTGGGCCGTCGACCAGGGCCTGACGGTGTTCGTGATCTCCTGGGTCAACCCCGACGCCCATCTCTCGAAGAAGACCTTCGAGGACTACATGTTCGAGGGCCTGCTGGCGGCGCTGGACGGCGCCGGGGCATCGACGGGCGTCGACGAGTTCACCGTCATCGGCTACTGCCTGGGCGGCACGCTGACCGCGGCGACGCTCGCCTATATGAAGGACAGGGGCGACGAGCGGATCAAGGCCACGACATTCTTCACCGCGCTGGTCGATTTCGAGGCGCCGGGCGAGCTGTCGGTGTTCATCGACGAGGAGCAGCTCGAGGCGCTGGACGAGCGCATGGAGAAGTCCGGCGGCTATCTCGAAGGCCGGTCCATGGCGACGACCTTCAACATGCTGCGGGCGAACGACCTGATCTGGTCGTTCGTCATCAACAACTACCTGATGGGCCGGGACCCCTTCCCGTTCGACCTGTTGTACTGGAACGGCGATTCGACCCGCATGCCGCGGGCCATGCACATGTTCTACCTGCGCAACATGTATCAGGAGAACCTGCTATCGACGCCGGGCGGCATCACGCTCGACGGCGTGCCGATCGACCTGACGACCGTCGACATGCCGATCTACATCCTGTCGACCAAGGAAGACCATATCGCGCCGTGGCGCGCGACCTATGCCGCGACCCAGCTCTACCGGGGTAAGACCCAGTTCACGCTGGCCGGCTCGGGCCATATCGCCGGCGTCGTCAATCCGCCGTCGGCCGAGAAATACGGCTATTGGACCAATGCGAAGAATCCGGCGACGCCGGATGAATGGTTCGCCGGCGCCACGCAGCATGCCGGCTCCTGGTGGCCGAACTGGCTGAAATGGGTGGCGAAGCAGTCCGGGCCCAAGGTCGCCGCCCGCGCGCCCGGCAGCAAGAACGCCGAGGTCATCGAGGACGCGCCGGGCGCTTACGTGAAGGTGCGGGCGGACGAACACGACGCCTGACCGACGTCAGGCCAGATGTCGATAACCGGCGGCGACGGCGACGCCGAACAGCATCGACGGCATGGTCCGCCCGGTCGCGGCCATGGCGCAGACAGATGCCACGACGGCGAAGCGTACGGCCGCGTCGCCCTGCAACGCCGCCGGCACCACGAGGGCGATCAGCACCGATCCCGATAGCGCCTTGAGCGCTCGTTCAACCCGGCCCGTCAACGGCACGAACGCCATCAGCCATAGCCCGCCGATGCGGCTCAGGTAG
>JANQKO010000432.1 GCA_028281075.1 Alphaproteobacteria bacterium
GACGAAGTTCTGCACGGTCGGCCGCGGATCGTCCGGATAGGCGATCTCGAACGAGGTCATGGCGTAGTAGCCCTCGGTCACGCCGCCCTTGGCGCCCGAGACGAACAGGTCGTAGGTGGCGACGTTGCCGAAGAACTCGGCGTCATAGCCGATTTTCTTGGCCGTGGCGACCGGCAGGATGGTGTCCTTGATGATCGTGCCCATGGCGATGGCGTCGCAGCCGGCGTTGCGCATCTTGCCGATGGCGGCCGTGAAGTCGGCGTCGGTCGGCTTGTGGGCCGAGGACTCGGCCAGCTCCATGCCCATGGACTTGAGCTGGTCGACGGCCGCGTTGAAGGTCTCGCGGCCATAGTCCGTGTCCTGGTACATGGCGCAGACCTTCTGCTTGCCGCGCACCTCGACGAAATGCTTGGTGCCGGCGCGGATCTGGTCGTAGTAGGACGAAAGCTGCATGAACTTCAGGCGGTGGAACGGTTCCGACATCGCCTTCGACGACGAGAACGGGAACAGGTTCGGCACGTTCTTGGCCAGTTGCCGCTTCATCACCGCGTTGTTCATCGGCGTGCCGAGCGCGCCCAGCATGACGAAGATCTTGTCCCGGTTCAGCAGCTTGTTGGCCGCCTGCACGGCGCGCGGCACCTGATACTGGTTGTCCTCGACGATGAAGCGGATCTTGCGGCCGTGGACGCCGCCGGCCTCGTTCACCTCCTCGAACCGCAGCCGCATGGCGTTGGTCGACGGCGCGCCCCAGACCGACGCCACGCCGGACAGGTCCGAGTGCGAGCCGACGATGATCTCGGTGTCGGTGACGCCGGCCGCCTGGGCACCGGCGGCAAGGCCCAGGGCCGAGAAACCGGCCGCCGCGGACAACAGGGCGGCGCTCAATGTACGGGTGGTCATGCGTTCACTCCCCTATTCCATGGTTGACGCAAGTGTAACAACCTTCAGGCGGTCTGATACATGGATTCGATCAGGCCGCTGTACTTCTCGTTCACGAACTTCCGCTTCAGCTTCATGGTCGGCGTCAGTTCCTCGTCCTCGGGGTCGAGCTGGTGCTCGATCAGGCGGAACTGCTTGATCGTCTCGACCCGGGCGAACTTGGTGTTGGCCTTCTCGACCTCGGCGCCGATCAGCTTGGTGACCTCCGGCGCCCGGGTCAGGCTGGTGAAATTGGTAAACGGCACGTCGTTGTCCTGGGCGTATTTCTCGACATTCTCGTGGTCGATCATGATCAGGCAGGTAAGGTATTTGCGGGCATCGCCGATCACCACCGCGTCCGCGATATAGGGGCTGAACTTCAGCTCGTTCTCGATCTCGCTCGGCGTGATGTTCTTGCCGCCGGCGGTGATGATGATGTCCTTCATGCGGTCGGTGATCTTGACGAAGCCCTGGTTGTCGATCTCGCCGACGTCGCCGGTATGCAGCCAGCCGTCGCGGATCGTCTCGGCGGTCTTCTCCGGCTGGTTCAGGTAGCCCATGAAGACATGGTCGCCGCGCAGCAGGATCTCGCCCTCGGGCGACAGCGCCACCTCGGCATAGGGCACCGACCGGCCGATGGTGCCGGGCTTGATCTCGCCCGGATGCATGGCCGTGGCGAGGCCGGTGCATTCGGTCTGGCCATAGACCTCCAGCATGTCGACGCCCAGCGCCAGGTACCAGCGGATCAGTTCCGGCGAGATCGGCGCCGCGCCGGTGACCAGCCAGCGGCAGCGCTCGATGCCGATCATCCGGCGGATGTTCCGCAGGACCAGGAAATGCGCCAGCTTGAACCGCCATTGCAGCGGCGCCGGGACGGGATCGCCGGCCAGCCGCAGGTCGGCGACCCGGTAACCGATGCCGATGGCCTTCTCATAGGCCCAGCGCTGCAGCGGCGTCGCGTCCGACAACGCCACCATGATGCCGGAATAGAACTTCTCCCAGACCCGCGGCACGGCGCCGAACACGGTCGGCTGCACCTCGCGCACGTTCTCGGGCACGGTGTCGGGGTTCTCGATGAAGTTCGAGACGGCGCCGCTGTAGAGCGCGTAGTAGCAGCCCAGCACGCGCTCGGCGACATGGCACATGGGCAGGAAGGCCAGGCGTTCGTCATCGCCGCCCTCGGGCAGCACGCGGGTGCCGTTGACGCACTGGAAGATGACGTTGCGGTGGCTCAGCATGGCGCCCTTGGGCGGCCCCGTCGTGCCCGAGGTATAGACCAGAACCGCGAGATCATCGGGCTTGGCCAGGTCGAGCGCCGCGTCCCAGGCACCGGGATTGGCCGCGTCGTGCGCGGCGCCGGCGGCCATGAAGGCTTCCAAGCTGGCGCACATGGGATCGTCCAGCTCACGCAGGCCCTCCATGTCGAAGATGACGATGCGCCGCAGCGTCGGGCACTGGTCGCGCACCTGCAAGACCTTGTCGAGCTGCTCCTCGTCCTCGACGAAAATCACCGAGCAGCGGGAATCGTTCACCAGATAGGCGACCTGGGACGGCGCGTCGGTCGGATAGATGCCGGCGCAGACGCCGCCGAGTCCAAGCGTGCCCATGTCGGCATAGACCCATTCCGGCTTGTTGTTCGACAGCACGCAGACGACGTCGCCCTGGCCGAAGCCGATCGATTGCAGCGCCATGCCGACATGGCGGGCACGCGCGCCGAGCTCGGCCCAGGTGATCGCCTGCCAGATGCCGAAGTCCTTCTCGCGGATGATCACCCGGTCCGACCAGTCGCGCACCCGCGACCAGAACATTTTCGGGATGGTGTCGCCGATCGCCGGATCCTCGTAGATCGTCAAATTGGCGCCACGGTCGGTGGTGACG
Source organism: Alphaproteobacteria bacterium (assembly GCA_028281075.1). Taxonomy (GTDB): domain Bacteria; phylum Pseudomonadota; class Alphaproteobacteria; genus JANQKO01. The sequence continues at coordinate 2,797 of JANQKO010000432.1, forward strand.
TTGCGGCTGTTGACCTGGTCGTTCATTGGCTTGGCCCCACTCCCGCTATTCTCTCGTCTCTAGCGCCAGAGCTTCTTGCGTTTCCAGCGGCGCTTGCCGCGCACGCCCTCGTCCTTGACGCCGAGATAGAATTCCTGGATGTCCTCTTTCTCCATCAGCGCCTTGCAGTCGTCCTCCATGACGATGCGGCCGACCTCCAGCACGTAGCCGTAGTCGGCCGTGCTGAGCGCCATATGCGCGTTCTGCTCGACCAGCAGCATGGTCACGTTCCGCTCGCGGTTGATGCGGCCGATGATCTCGAAGATCTGCTTGACCAGGATCGGCGACAGGCCCAGCGACGGCTCGTCCAGCAGCAGCAGCTTGGGCTCGCCCATCAGCGCCCGGCTGATCACCAGCATCTGCTGCTCGCCGCCCGAGAGCTGGCCGGCGCGCTGGTCGGCGCGCTCCTTCAGGACGGGGAAATAGTCGAAAGCCATGTCGATGTCGCGGGCGATGGCGGCGCGGTCGTTGCGCGTATAGGCGCCCATGATCAGGTTCTCGCGCACCGTCAGGAACGGGAACACCTCGCGGCCCTCGGGCACGTGGCAGATGCCCTGGCGCATGATCCAGTCCGGGTTCTGCCGCGTCACCTCCCGGCCGTCGAACAGCACCGTGCCCTTGCGCGGGTCCATGACGCCACTGATGGTCTTCAGGATCGTGGTCTTGCCGGCGCCGTTGGCGCCCAGCACGGTGACGATCCGGCCCTGCGGCACCTCCAGGCTGACGCCGCGGATCGCCATGATCGGCCCGTAATAGGTCTCGATATTGCTGACCTTCAGCAGCGGCTCGCTCACCCTAGCCTCCGATATAGGCCTTGATGACCTCGTCGTTGCGCTGCACCTCGGCCGGCGTGCCCTCGGCCAGCACCCGGCCGTAGTTCAACGCCAGCACGCGGTCGGAGACGCGGCTGACCAGGCTCATGTCATGCTCGACCATCAGCACCGTGATGCCGAGGTCCTTCTTGATGTCCTCGATCCAGAAGGCCATGTCCTCGGTCTCCTCGACATTGAGGCCCGAGGACGGCTCGTCCAGCAGCAAGAGCTTCGGCTCGGTGCAGAGCGCCCGGCCCAGCTCGACCACCTTGCGCGCGCCATAGGGCAGGCTGGCGATCATGGTCTCGCGGTAGTGCTGCAGGTCGAGGAAATCGATCACGTCCTCGACCCGGCGGCGGTGCGCGATCTCCATCTCGCGCACCGACGGCAGGAACAGGATCTCGGAGAACAGGTTCGAGCGCCGGTGGCAGTGCCGGCCGATCAGCAGGTTCTGCAGCACGCTCGCATGCTCGAACAGCTCGATGTTCTGGAACGTACGGGCGATGCCGAGGCCGGCGATGCGGTGCGGCGGCAGCTTGGTGATGTCCTGGTCGCAGAACGTGAGCTGGCCGTCGGTCGCGTCGTAGATGCGGCTGATCAGGTTGAAGATCGTGGTCTTGCCGGCGCCGTTGGGCCCGATGATGGTGAAGACCTCGCCCGGCTCGACCTCGAACGAGACGTTGTCGACGGCGCGGATGCCGCCGAACTGGATCGAGAGCGCGTCGGCCCGGAAGAAGGTCATCTCAGCCGCTCGGTCTTCAGGTAGGCCTTCTGCCGCCTGAAGGTCGCCTTCTTGTAGAGCGGGAACAGGTTGAAATAGAGCTTGATCTTCAGCCAGCGGCCATAGATGCCCAGCGGCTCGAACAGGATGATCAGCACCAGGATCAGGCCGAAGATGCCGGGTTCCAGACCCGGCGTCTGGCCGATCGCCGCCGGCAGATAGTCGCGCAGGATGGCGATCGACTGCGGCAGCACGCCGATGAACATGGCCCCGAAGACGGCGCCGTGCAGCGAACCGACGCCGCCGACCACGACCATCAGCAACAACTGGATCGACAGCAGGATATTGAACGAGTCGGGCGCCAAATGCTGCACGTAATGGCCGAACAGCGCGCCGCCAAGGCCGGTGATGCCGGCGCTGAAGGCAAACGCCAGCGTCTTGGTCCAGGCGAGGTTGATGCCCATTGACTGGGCCGAGATCTCGGAATCGCGGATCGCCACCATGGCCCGGCCGAACGGCGAGCGCAGCACGTTCGCCGCCATCCACAGCACCAGCACCAGCACCGCGAGACAGAGGTAATAGAACTCCCACGGTTCCCAGAGCTCGGTCACCGGCGGCTTCGACGGCCTGCCGGTCGACGCGCCCGATCTGTTCGGCTACGA
>JANQKO010000465.1 GCA_028281075.1 Alphaproteobacteria bacterium
CGCCATAGGCGAGCCCGCGCCGCCGCGCCGGAGTGAAGCGCGCGATCAGCACGTTCTCGACCGGCGCCGCCACGTCGAAGACGAACACGACGGCCACCGCCGCGATCACGACCGGCCAGCCGCCGACCAGCGCCGCCAGCACCAGGGCCGCCAGCTTCATGGCGAAGCTGGCGATGTAGATCTGCTTCGCCAGGCCGCGGTCGGCATAGTGCCCGCCGACGAACTGGGCGGTCGCGCCCAGCAGGTAGATCGACGTCACCAGCGCGCCGATGCCCAGCAGGCCCTCGCCCAGCGCGGCGCCGATCTCGCGCTCGATCCACTTCGGCAGCATGGTCGTGAAGGCGTAGTAGGCCAGCGTCGTCAGCGACACGGTGACGACCAGCACGATGAAGGCGCGCCGGACGTCGCGCTGGTCGGGATCGGGGCTGGGCGCCAGGTCGTCGTCCCGGTCGCGCACGCGCCCGGTCATATAGCCAACGGTCAGGGCGAGGCCGACCAGCACGGTGACGGCGCCGGGCACGACGAAGGCGACGCGCCAGCCGGCGGCGTCGGCCAGCGCGGCGGCGACCAGCGAGGCGACGGCCGCGCCGATGCTGCCGCTGATCCCCAGCACGGCGATCGAACGGCCGCGCCGGCGCACGTTCTTGACCACCCAGGCCGTGCCCACGGGGTGGTAGATCGCGCCGAACAGGCCCATCAGCGCCAGCGCCGCCTCCAGCATCCCCGGTCCCTCGGCGACGCCGCAGAGCATGGTCGCGGCGCCGATGCCGAGGAAGAACGCGATCATCACGCGGGTCTCGCCGAGGCGGTCGCTGAGCCAGCCCGCGAGCGGGGCGCCCAGTCCCAGCAGCAGGGCGCCCCAGGTCCACAGGCCGATCAGCTCGTCATAGGGACGCTGCCAGATCGGCTCGATGACCAGCACCAGCGTGAGGAACAGCGCCACCAGGATGTGAAACAGCGCGTGGCCGGCGCAGGCGAAACCGAAGACCAGCCGCGCCGAGCCGTCAGTCATCGGCGCCGGCCATCAACCCGGCCCCGCGAACGCCGGCCCCTTCGGGCACAGGCGGACACCCGGCCGGAGGTTCCGGTAGGGCAGCTTTTCCGGCCTGTCGATAAAGGCGCCCGGCGCCTCGACGACGAGGATTTCCTGGGCGATGTCGGTGAAGTCGCCACGGAAATGCACCGAGCTCTTGAGGCCCAGGATCTTCTGCTCCGAGGGTTCGCAGCCGATATGCCGGAACATCTCCTTGTCGGCGGCCTGCATGCGGTTGGTCGAGACGATCACCGAGACGCCGCCGCTTGTCAGCAGAGCGGTCGGCCCGAGATTGGCGTTGTTGCCGCCGTAGAACGGCCCGGTGCAGAGGAAGCGGCCGTCCGACAGGCCGGTGACCGTGAAGCGGCCCTCGTAGGGCGGATCGCCGTCGGTGAACAGCTTGCCGCCGATGCGCGCGTCGATCTCGGCGCCCTGCCCGGCCGCGTGCGCGGCGGCGGCCGTCTCGGGATCGACCAGGACGCCGACCACCGCCTTGTCGGCGTTGCGTTCGATCAGGGCGCGCAGCAGCCCGGTGGTGTCCGAGGTGGCGCCGGCGCCGCAATTGTCCTGCACGTCGGCCAGCACGAACGGCTTGTGCGCGTTGGACGCCATGGCCTTGCCGATGGCGGCGTGCGGGTCCAGCATGTCGACCATGAACGCGGCCTCGCGCGCCATGATGTAGTCGTAGAGCGCGTCGGCCGCCGCGTCGGCCGCGGCCTGGTCCTCGCCATAGGCGACCACCACGGGACCGCAATCGTGGATGTCGGCGGGCGGGAAGCCGGGCGTGAACGAGACCAGGTCGACGCCCGCGTCGCGCTCGATCTCGGCCAGCGCCGCGTAGACGCCCTTGGTCGGCTCGACCATGGTGCACTGGCCGGTCAGCGGCATCAGGAACGGCAGGGCCCGCCGCGCCTTCGCCGGGCGCCGGCCCTCCCTCAGCAGGCGGTCGAGATAGCGCGCCGACCGGCGGCCGGTATCGGCCATGTCGAGATGCGGATAGGTGCGGTAGGCGACCAGGCCATCGCATTCGGCCAGCATCAGGTCGGTCGTGTTCGAATGCAGGTCGAGGCTGACCACGACCGGCATGTCCGGGCCGACCGCCTCGCGGGTGCGGCGGATCAGCTCGCCCTCGCCATCCTCCAGGTGCTCGGTGACCATGGCGCCGTGCAGGTCCAGATAGACCGCGTCGAACGGCGCCTGCTCGGCCAAGCCGTCCAGCAGCAGCGACGAGAAGTTCTCGAACGCCGCTTCCGTCACGTGCGCCGAGGGCACGGCGGCGCACCAGGCGATCGGCGCCAGCGTATGGCCGAGCGCCATCGCTTCGCGGATAAAGCCGCCGGTACCGATATTGATCGGCGGGAACACCTCCAGCATGTCCGCGCCCCGGGTCAGGCCGGGAAAGCTCTCGGCCCGCACGAAATCGTCCCAGTCCGCCTTGATCGGCGCGAAGGTGTTGGTCTCGTGCAGAATTCCGGCATGCGCGATGCGGGCCATTGGTTGGTTCCTTTCGGTCGAACAGATCAGACGATGCGTTGGCGGGAAGCGTCGACGCGGGCGCACCCTACGGTTCCGTCGCGATGGATTCCTTGAGCGTCGTGACGGCCGTTTCCAAGGCGGCTTCTCCGACGATGTTCATGAGGATCAGGCCGAGGATCAGGGCCTTGACCTGTGGCTTGATATCGGTGGCGGCGGCAAGAGCGTCGATATTGCGTTTTGTCGATTCGATCTCTTCCGCCGTCACATTCTGCACCAGGTTGAAGCAGAACGTGGGCAGCGCCTTCTTGGCCTCGTCGAAGGAGACGCCTTGCATGATCTTCTTGACGCCATCTCCGCGCGGCTGCGCACGGGTGCGCGCGACCTCCCGGTCGGCGGCATCCAGGACGATCTGGAGTACGCTGCTGGGGCCGACGGCGACATCGTTGTCACCGACCCTGACGGTGAACAGGGAGCTGCGAAAAAGCGCCATCGCGCCCAGGCCGGCCACCAGGACCTGGATGACGACAAGCTGGGTTTCGGACGAATCCGACGCCAGCCCGAAACGCCAGTCGAATGTACGGGTGACCGCCAGGGCGGTGACGGACGCGAGAACGTTAACCCCGATATAGAAAAGCGCCGGCGGACAGCGAACGGCCTTTGCCGGCGCGTCCCGGTAACGCGCCACCAACTCGCTGCCGCCAACCAGCAGACCGAGAAGTCCCGCGGCCGTATACGCCCCCCAATCCAGCATCAGGCTTTGGCGTATCTGGCAAACCGCCGGCCGAGGTCGGTGATGCTCACCATATCGTCGCCATCCAGATGATCGACGGCCACCAGGCCGTCCTGCTGGAAGTCATCGACCGACCTGGCCAGCGCCAGCGGGGACAATCCCGCATCGTCGATCAGCCGCCGCATGCTGACCGGCCCGCTCGCCTCGATGAGCAGAAGAATCCGTACCGCGTCTTCCGACGCGGCCGTCTGGTCGGCGCCGACGGATGGTTCGCCACCGAGAAACTGAGACGTGATGTTGAGGTTGCGCTTGCGTTGCATGGATGTACCTCATCGCGCCGATGACGTGTCGGACGGCGCCCGATCGCCGCCACAAGCCATTGTCAGATATCCGCGTAGCACTGAACCTCGGACTGGCCACCGGGGTGGGTGACGGCGCCTTTGTGGGCGGGGCCGACGGTCTGGGCGTATTTCCAGATCGCGCCGGACTGATAGTCGGTCTTCCGCGGCGTCCAGGCCTTGCGGCGTTCCGCCATCTCGGCGTCCGAGACGGCGACGCTCAGCTCGCCGGTCTCGGCGTCGATGGTGATCATGTCGCCGTCCTTCAGCAGGCCGATGGGGCCGCCGACCGCCGCCTCGGGTCCGACATGGCCGATGCAGAAGCCGCGCGTGCCGCCGGAGAAGCGGCCGTCGGTGATCAGCGCCACCTTCTCGCCCATGCCCTGGCCGTAGATCGCCGCCGTGGTCGACAGCATCTCGCGCATGCCCGGACCGCCCTTCGGGCCTTCGTAGCGGATGACGATGACGTCGTCGTCCGTGTAGTCGCGGCGCTGCACCGCGTCGAAGGCCGCCTCCTCGCTGTCGAACACGCGGGCCGGACCGACATGGCGCAGCCGCGCCATGCCGGCGACCTTCACGATCGCGCCGTCGGGCGCCAGGTTGCCCTTCAGGCCGACGACGCCGCCGGTGGGCGTGATCGGGTTCGAGGTCGGGTAGACCACGTCCTGGTCTTCCGGAAAGACCACGTCCTGCAGGTTCTCGGCGATGGTCTTGCCGGTCACCGTGATGCAGTCGCCGTTCAGATAGCCGCCGTCCAGCAGGGCCTTCAACAGCACCGGCACGCCGCCGATGTCGTAGAGGTCCTTGGCGACGTATTTGCCGCCCGGCTTCATGTCGGCGATATAGGGCGTCTCGCGGAAGATCTTGCAGACGTCGTCGAGGTCGAAGTCGATGCCGGCCTCGTGCGCGATCGCCGGCAGGTGCAGGCCGGTATTGGTCGAGCCGCCCGAGGCCGCGACCGCGACCGCGGCGTTGCGCAGCGACTCGCGGGTGATGATGTCGCGCGGCCGGATGTTCCGGGCCAGCAGGTCCATGACCTGGCGGCCGGCCTGCTCGCCATAGACGTCGCGGGTTTCGTACGGCGCCGGCGGACCGGCCGATCCGGGGATCGCCAGACCCATGGCCTCCGAGATGGTGGCCATCGTATTGGCCGTGAACTGGCCGCCGCAGGAGCCGGCGCTCGGACAGGCGACGCATTCCAGCTCGTGCAGGTCCTCTTCCGACATGTTGCCGGCCGCGACCTGGCCGACGCCCTCGAAGACGTCGACGACGGTGACGTCCCGGCCCCGGAACCGGCCGGGCAGGATCGAGCCGCCATAGAGGAAGACCGACGGCACGTTCAGCCGGGCCATGGCCATCATCAGGCCCGGCAGGGACTTGTCGCAGCCGGCGACACCGACCATCGCGTCGTAGCAGTGGCCGCGCATGGTCAGCTCGGTCGAGTCGGTGATCACGTCGCGGCTGACCAGCGAGCATTTCATGCCCTGATGGCCCATGGCGATGCCGTCGGTGACCGTGATCGTGGTGAACTCGCGCGGCGTGCCGTGGGCCGACTTGACGCCCTTCTTCACCGCCTGGGCCTGGCGCGCCAGGGCGATGTTGCAGGGCGCGGCCTCGTTCCAGGTGGTCACCACGCCGACCAGCGGCTGATGGATCTCTTCCTCCGTCATGCCCATGGCGTAGTAGTAGGAACGGTGCGGCGCCCGCTCGAAGCCCTCCGTCACGTGACGGCTGGGCAGCTTTGATTTATCGAACGTCTTGACGTCCATGGTCGACGACCCTCCCGAAACCAATGCAACTGAAATACAGGGGTGACCTGTGTCTTAGCACGAATCGACGCTCGCCAAGGCTGAATTTGGCGCGGTCAGGCGGCCTTGCGGACGCGCTTTTTCGCCGGCTTGGCGAACTGGGCATAGGCCTCGGGCGAGAACCAGGTTTCGCCCGCCCTGTACTGGCGCCTGGCCGGGATCTTCGGCTTCGGTCCGGCCTCGGCCGCGGCGTTGAAGGTCAGTTCGAGCTGGATGCCGCTGGGGTCGTAGACGAAGATCTGCCACAGCGGCAGGCCGGGGATCAGGTTCTCGCGCCAGGGCAGGCCGGCCGCCTTCAGCTTGTCGCGGATCTCGTGGAAGCCGTGCGCGGTGACGGCGACATGGTCGATGGCGCCGGTGCCGACCGGATAGCTGCCGTCGGCGTTCCGGGCGGCATGGCCGGCATAGACATGGAAGATGGCGTCGCCGCCCGGCGTCGGGCACTTGATCCAGAGGCCGGGAAAGTCGAGCTTCGGGCGTGGTGCCAGTTCCATGCCCAGGATTTCGGTATAGAAGCGGCGCGTGGCGTCCAGGTCCGGCGTCTTGAAGGCGATATGAAACAGCTCGTTCAGCAGCATGGCGAAGCCTCTCCCGAAATGGCGGCCCATGTTACGGTCCGGCCAACGGCCGAGCATACCATGACCGAAACAAGGGAGGCGCGGTGATGGCGATTTCGACGGCGACCCGGGCGGAAGAGACCAATCCCGGGATCGATCCGGCCGAGTGGGAACTGCGCGTGCAACTGGCCGCGGCGTTCAGGATCAATGCCCACCTGGGCTGGGAGGACTCGATGAACACGCACACGACCGTGCGCGTGCCGGGGGCCGAGCACCACTTCCTGATCAATCCCTTCGGCGTCCGGTTCGACGAGGTGACGGCGTCGGGCCTGGTCAAGATCGATGTCGACGGCAACCGGATCGGGCCCGGCGACGACATCGTCAACGAGGCCGGTTTCGTCATCCACAGCGCCATTCACATGTCCCGCGCGGATGCCAGAGCCATCGTCCACACCCATACGACGGCCGGCATGGCCGTGGCCGCCCTGGAACAGGGCCTACTGCCGATCGGCATCTTCGCCATCGGCTTCCATGACCGCGTCTCCTACCATGACTTCGAGGGCGCCAGCGGCGCCCACAACATCCCCGAGCGCGAGCGCCTGGCCACCAGCCTGGGATCGCGCAACAAGGCGCTGATCCTGCGCAACCACGGCCTGCTGACCGTGGGCGAGACCATCGCCGAGGCCTTCATCTGGATGTACCGGCTGGAGCGCGCCTGCGAGACCCAGGTCGCGACCCATGGCGGCGGTGGCGGCTATACCCTGCCCTCGGAACAGGCCCGGACGCGGACGGTCCGGGGCACGGACGATTTCATGACGGCCTATGGCGCGCACGGCCCCGGCGAGCTGGAATTCGCCGCCTGGATGCGGCTGATGGACCGGCTGGACCCGTCCTACCGGAACTGACGCGGTCCGTCCGCCTCGGCGGCGCGGATCAGGCGCCGCGCAGGCGGTCCAGCGCGTCGGCCAGCCGGGCCCGGGTCTGTTCGGCTTCGGCCTTGCGTTCGCGCTGCTCCTCGACGACATGCTCCGGCGCCTTGGCGACGAAGTTGTCGTTTGCCAACTTGGCCGTCAGCTTGGCGATGTCGGCGCCGACCTTGTCGAGCTCGCGCGCCAGACGCGCCTGCTCGGCCTCGATGTCGATCACGTCGGCGAGCGGCATCACCAGCGTCGCCTCGTCCAGCACCGACTGGATCGAGCCGGACGGCACCGAGCCGGCGAGCGGACCGGCCGAGGCCAGGCGCGCCATGCGGCCGATCACGTCGCCGTGGCGTTGCAGCCGCGCCAGGCTTTCCTCGCCGGCGTCCCGCAGCAGCAGGTCGATCCGGGCGCCCGGCGGCACGTTCATCTCGGCCCTGACCGACCGTATCTCCGAGATCAGCCGGACCACCCAGTCCATCTCGACCGTCGCTTCGGCCGAAACCAGCTCGGGGCCGAGCGCGGGCCATTCGCTGATCGCCAGGTGGCCGGACCGGTCCGCGATGCGCTGGTAGAGCTCTTCGGTGATGAAGGGCATGAAGGGGTGCATGAGCCGCAGGATATGGTCCAGCGCCCAGGCCGTGGTCGCCTGGGTCTCTTCCCTGACCGCCGCGTCGCCGCCCTGCAGCAGCGGCTTGGTGAACTCCAAGTACCAGTCGCAGAACGTGCCCCAGACGAAGTGGTAGACGGCGTCCGCCGCCTCGTTGAACTTGTACTCGTCGATGCCGGTCGTGATGCGGACCGATGCCTCGCGCAGCGCGCCGACCAGCCAGCGGTTGACCGTGTGCCGGACGCCGGCCGGATCGAAATCGGCCCGCGGCGCGCAGCCGTTGATCTCGGCGAACCGGGCGGCGTTCCACAACTTGGTGCCGAAATTGCGATAGCCCTCGACCCGCGACTCGGCAAGCTTCACGTCCCGGCCCTGCGCCGCCTGGGCCGCGAGCGTGAAGCGCAGCGCGTCGGCGCCGTACGTCTCGATCAGCTCCAGCGGGTCGATGATGTTGCCCTTGCTCTTCGACATCTTCTGGCCCTTGGCGTCGCGCACCAGGGCATGGATATAGACGGTGTCGAACGGCACCTCGTCCTTGAAGTGCAGGCCCATCATCATCATCCGGGCGACCCAGAAGAAGATGATGTCGAAGCCGGTGACCAGCAGGTTGGTCGGGTAGTAGCGCGCCAGCTCCGGCGTCTCCTCGGGCCAGCCGAGCGTCGAGAACGGCCACAGCGCGCTGGAGAACCAGGTATCGAGCACGTCCTCGTCACGGCGCAGGTCGACCTTCCGGCCATAGTGCGCCTCGGCCGCCGTCTCGGCTTCGGCCTCGGTATACTCGACGAAGATCTCGCCGTCCGGCCCGTACCAGGCCGGGATCTGGTGGCCCCACCAGAGCTGCCGTGACACGCACCACGGCTGGATGTTGCGCATCCAGTCGAAGTAGGTCTTTTCCCATTGCTTCGGCACGAAGACCGTGCGGCCGTCCTCGACCGCCGCGATCGCCGGCTTCGCCAGTGTCGCGGCATCGACGTACCACTGCTCGGTCAGCCAGGGCTCGATCGGCACGCCGCCCCGGTCGCCGTACGGCACCATGTGGACGTGGTCCTCGATCCGGTCGACCAGCCCCAGCGCCTCCAGGTCGGCGACGACGGCCTTGCGGGCCGCGAAGCGGTCCATGCCGCGATACTTCTCCGGCGCGTTGTCGTTGATGCGGGCCTCGGCGTCGAAGATGTTGATCATCTCCAGGTCATGCCGGCGGCCGACCTCGAAGTCGTTGAAATCGTGCGCCGGCGTCATCTTGACCGCGCCGGACCCCTGCTCCGGATCGGCATAGTCGTCGGCGACGATGCGCAGCTTGCGTCCGACCAGCGGCAGGATGGCGTTCTTGCCGACGAGATGCCGGTAGCGGTCGTCATCGGGATGCACGGCGACGCCGGTGTCGCCCAGCATGGTCTCCGGCCGGGTCGTGGCGACGGTGATGAACCGGTCCGGGTCGTCTTCCAGCGGGTATTTGAAATGCCAGAGATGGCCCCTGATCTCGTTCTGCTGGACCTCCAGATCCGAGATCGCCGTATGCAGCGCCGGGTCCCAGTTCACCAGGCGCAGGTCCTTGTAGATCAGCTTCTGTTTGTAGAGGTCGACGAAGACCTTGCGCACGGCCGCCGACAGGCCGTCGTCCATGGTGAAGCGCTCGCGCCGCCAGTCGCAGGAGGCGCCCAGCCGGCGGAGCTGGTTGGTGATGGTGCCGCCGCTCTCGGCCTTCCAGGCCCAGACCCGGTCGATGAAGGCCTCGCGGCCCATCTCGCGGCGGGACATGTTGCCGCCCTCGGCCTCGATCTGGCGCTCGACCACCATCTGCGTCGCGATGCCGGCATGGTCGGTGCCGGGCTGCCAGAGCACGTCGCGGCCGCGCATGCGCTCCAGTCGGCACATGATGTCCTGCAGCGTGTTGTTGAGCGCGTGGCCCATATGCAGGCTGCCGGTCACATTGGGCGGCGGAATGACGATGGTGTAGGGCTTGCCATTGTGCTGGCGTCCGCAGGCGAAAGCCTTCTCCGCCTCCCAACGGGCGTACCAGGTCGCCT
>JANQKO010000540.1 GCA_028281075.1 Alphaproteobacteria bacterium
ATCGCCGGCCTGGGCACGGTCGGCGCCGGGGTGGTCAAGCTGCTGGCGGCGCAGTCGGAACTGCTGGCCCGGCGCAGCGGCAGCGCCATCGCGGTCACCGCGGTCTCGGCCCGCAACCGCGGCCGCGACCGGGGCATCGACATCGGCCATCTCCGCTGGCACGACAATCCGGTGGATCTCGCCGCCGCCGACGACGTCGACGTGGTGGTCGAGCTGATCGGCGGCGAAGACGGGCCGGCGAAGGCCGTGGTCGAGACCGCCATCGTCGCCGGCAAGCATGTCGTCACCGCGAACAAGGCGCTGGTCGCGCGGCACGGCACCGCGCTCGCCCGGGCGGCGGAAGAGGCCGGCGTGGCGCTCAACTTCGAAGCCGCCGTCGCCGGCGGCATCCCGATCGTCAAGGCCATGCGCGAAGGACTGGCGGGCAACCGCCACAGCCGCGTCTACGGCATCCTGAACGGCACCTGCAACTACATCCTGACCGAGATGGAAAGCACCGGCGCCGATTTCGCCGACGTGCTGCGCGACGCCCAGGACCTGGGCTACGCCGAGGCCGATCCCGACTTCGACATCGACGGTGTCGATGCCGCCCACAAGCTGGCGATCCTGACCAGCCTGGCCTTCGGCTGCCCGGTCGACTTCGACGCCGTGCATGTCGAGGGCATCCGCGCCGTCGAGGCCATCGACTTCACCTTCGCCCGCGAGCTCGGCTACCGCATCAAGCTGCTGGCCATCACCCGCCAGACGCCGCACGGCATCGCCCAGCGGGTACATCCCTGCATGGTGCCGGCCGCCACGCCGATCGCGCATGTCGACGGCGTCTTCAATGCCGTGGTCGTGGACGGCGATTTCGCCGACCGGACGCTCTACGAAGGCCGCGGCGCCGGCGAGGGGCCGACCGCGTCGGCGGTCGTCGCCGACATCGTCGACATCGCCCGCGGCATCCGCCTGCCAACCTTCTCGGTGCCGGCGAGCGGGCTGGAGGCGCTGCCGGCGGCGGCGATGGACCGTCATGTCGGCCCGTACTACATCCGTCTCCTGGTCTATGACCGGCCCGGCGTCATGGCCGACATTTCGGCGATCCTGCGGGACGAGCGGATCTCCATGGAATCGCTGCTGCAGCGCGGCCGCGCGCCCGAGGAACCGGTCCCGGTGGTGATGACCACGCATGACACCGAGGAAGCCGCGATGACCGGCGCGCTGGCCAAGATCGGCGCTCTCGACAGCGTCTGCGAGCCGCTCAAGATGATCCGAATCGAGTTACTCTAGAGTCCAGCCTGAGGAGAGGGATGGCATGCCGAAAGCGGCCCAACTTGACCGTAACCTGACGCTGGAGGCCGTTCGCGTGTCCGAGGCGGCGGCGGTGGCGGCATCCGAGATGATCGGCCGGGGCGACGAACGCGCCGCCGACCAGGCCGCCGTCGACGCCATGCGCCGGGCGCTCAACCAGTTGCCGATCCAGGGCCGCGTGGTGATCGGCGAGGGCGAGCGGGACGAGGCGCCCATGCTGTATATCGGCGAGGAGGTCGGCACCGGCGAAGGACCCAAGGTCGACATCGCCCTCGATCCGCTGGAAGGCACCACCATCACGGCCAAGGGCCTGCAGAACGCGCTCGCCGTGCTGTCGCTGTCGGTCGACGGCGGCCTGCTGCACGCGCCCGATGTCTATATGGACAAGATCGCCGTCGGCGCCGGCCTGCCGGACGGTATCGTCGACCTCGACAATTCGCCGGGCGACAACATCCGCAGCCTGGCCGACGCCAAGGGCCGGGCGCCCAAGGACATCGTCGCCTGCATCCTCGACCGGCCGCGCCATGCCGAGCTGATCGCGGCCGTGCGCGAGGCCGGCGCCCGTATCCAGCTCATCGGGGACGGCGACGTCGCCGGTGTCATCGCCACCGTGATGCCGGACACCGGCATCGACATCTACCTGGGCTCCGGCGGCGCGCCCGAGGGCGTGCTGGCGGCGAGCGCGCTGCGCTGCATCGGCGGCCAGATGCAGGGCCGGCTGCTCTACCGCAACCAGGACGAAAAGGACCGGGCCGTCCGCGTCGGCATCGAGGACCTGCACCGCAAGTACGACAAGGAAGAGATGGCGAGCGGCGACGTCATCTTCGCCGCCACCGGGGTCACCGACGGCTCCATGCTGGGCGGCGTCAAGCGCCTGGACGGCCATACCATGACCCATTCCGTGGTCATGCGCTCGAAGACCGGCACCGTGCGCTGGATCCGCGCCCAGCAGGATCTGTCGCGCAAGGCCCTGCCGACTTGACGGGCGCGACCGCCGCGGCCGTTCCCGCCGACGCCGCCTTTCTCGGCGTCACGCACTCCCTGACCGGACGCTTCTGGCGTCAGCGTCTGACCGACGACCGCGCGGCCCAGGCGCTGGCGCAGCGCCTCCGCGTGCCCGAGGTGGTCGGCCGGGTGCTGGCCGCGCGCGGCGTGCCGCTGGCCGAGGCCGAGGGCTTTCTGAAACCGAGCCTGCGGGCCTCGCTGCCGGACCCCTCGCACCTGCGGGACATGGACCGGGCCGTCGCCCGCATCGCCCGGGCGATCCAGTCCGGCGAGGCGGTCGCCGTGTTCGGCGACTACGACGTCGACGGCGCGACATCCTCGGCGCTGCTGAAACGCTTCTTCGACGCCGCCGGTGGCGCGCTGCGGATCTATATCCCCGACCGCCGGACCGAGGGCTACGGTCCGAACGGCCCGGCCCTGCGGCGGCTCGCCGCCGACGGGATCTCGCTGGTGATCACCGTCGATTGCGGCATCATGGCCTTCGACGCGCTTGACGCCGCCGCCGCCGCCGGCCTCGACGTCGTCGTCGTCGACCATCACCAGGCCGAGCCGCGCCTGCCCGCGGCGGCCGCGGTCGTCAATCCGAACCGGCTCGACGAACGGACGCCGCACCGGAACCTGGCGGCCGTCGGCCTGACCTTTCTGCTGTTGGTGGCGCTCAACCGGCATCTGCGCGCCGATGGCTGGTACGGCGCCGCGCGCCCGGAACCCGATCTGCTGGACCTGCTGGACCTGGTGGCGCTGGGCACGGTCTGCGACGTGGTGCCGCTGACCGGGCTCAACCGCGTGCTGGTCGCCCAGGGCCTGAAGGTGATGGCCCGGCGCGGCAATCTCGGCCTGCGGACGCTGGCCGATGTCGCCGGCGTCAGCGAGCGTCCCGGCGCCTTCCATCTGGGCTACATCCTGGGCCCCCGGGTCAATGCCGGCGGCCGCATCGGCCGCTCCGATCTCGGCGCCCGGCTGTTGACCACCGCCGATGCCGACGAGGCGCGAACGCTGGCCGAAGAGCTCGACCGGCTGAACCGCGAGCGCCAGGCGATCGAGACGCAAGTCCTCGAACAGGCGGTATCCGCCGCCGAGGCGGCGACGGCGGCCGACGCGCCGCTCGTGTTCGTCGCCGGCGACGACTGGCATACGGGCGTGGTCGGCATCGTCGCCAGCCGGCTGCGCGAGCGGTTTCACCGGCCGGCCTTCGTGCTGGGGCTGGAAGACGGCGAGGCCAGGGGCTCGGGCCGTTCCGTGCCCGGCGTCGACCTCGGCGCCGCGGTGACGGCGGCAAAGCAGGCCGGCCTGCTGATCAATGGCGGCGGCCACGCCATGGCGGGCGGCGTCACGGTCACCGCCGGAAAGCTCGACGCGCTGGCCGCGTTCCTGGCCGCGCGGCTGGCGCCGCAACTGGCCAGCGCGCCGCCGGCCAACAGCATCGGCATCGACGCCACCGTCAGCGTCACCGGCGCCAACCGCCGGCTTTACGACCTGGTCGACGCCGCCGGACCCTACGGCGCCGGCCACCCCGAACCGCGCTTCGTCGTCCCGGGCGCCGACGTGGTCAAGGCCGATATCGTCGGCGAGGACCATGTACGGGTCATCCTGGCCGGCGGCGACGGCGGCCGGCTCAAGGGCATCGCCTTCCGCGCCGCCGGCGGCGCGCTGGGCCAGGCCCTGCGGCAGAGCCATGGCGCACGGCTGCATATCGCCGGCCATCTGCGCGCCGACGACTGGGGCGGGCGGCGCCAGGCACAGCTCGTGATCGAGGACGCGGCCTTCGCGCACGGGCCGTCGGCAAGCCTTGATTATCCGTCCCGAACGGTCTAAGTCACTGCCGGCACGACCCCGTGGTCTAAAGGTTAGGATGTCGGCCTTTCAAGCCGGAGGTGTTGGGTTCAAGTCCCACCGGGGTCGCCA